>CBDTZF010000147.1:0-6468 GCA_965364825.1 uncultured Rhodocyclaceae bacterium
CGGGGTGGCATTGCCTTCGTCGGCAATGTCGTCGGCGCTGCGCGCAAAGGCGTAGATCGCTTCGATCGGCTCGCGCAGGCGCGCGGGCAGCAGCAACGATGCGACGGGAAAATTCTCGTAGTGATCGACCGGCATCGGCGCGTGCAGTATGAGAAGCGGGTTCGAGATGAAAGGCTGGTGCGGGGGAAGAGACTCGAACTCTCACGCCTTGCGGCGCTGGGACCTAAACCCAGTGCGTCTACCAATTCCGCCACCCCCGCAAGGTGGTGCGCCTATGGGACGCGACGCGGATTATACATGGCACGCTGCACGCCCGTGGCCGGCGTGCAGCCGCAGCGGATCAGCCGCGCAGCACGGCCAGCAGTTCGTCGCGAGTGGCGCCTGCAGCTTGGCGCAGCCCTTCAAGTGCGACCGGCTCGATATCGCGGGTGGCGGATTGCAGCAGTGTGGTACGCAGGCCGGGGCTGAACTGGAGGAAGGGGTTGGGCGTTTCCGCGCACAGGCAGGCGACGAAGTAGATGTCGCGCAACTTCGAGGGCGGCCAGCTACTCCCATAGGGGTTGTTTTCGTCAAACACATGGCTGACTGCATCGGGCACATCGAAGGCCTCGAGCAGTTCTCGACTGACCGGCTCATGCCACAGGGTAACGAACTCGCCAAAACGGTTGAGGTCGGCTTCGAGCACTTGGTATTGTGCCGCGCGCGCGAGCAGAAAAAACTGACCGATGGTGCTCAGCATGCCCGCGAACAATGCGGTGTCGGGATCGCCGCAGCGCAGATGGCGGGTGAGCGCAGCCGTCCAGGCGGCGACGTCGATGGTGTGCATCCACAGTCTCGAGGCGATCAAACGGGTGTCGGCGCTGCGGCACTCGCCGGCCAGTTGCTCGGTGGCAACGGCCAGCGCGACCGAGCGCACATTGACCTGACCGATGCGGCCCACGGCGTCGCCAATACTGGTGATGGTGGCATTGTTGGGATTGAGTGCGACAGAATTGGCCAGCCGGATGATGCGCGCGCTGAGCAGGGCGTCGGGCCGGATCACGCGCACGATGTCATCAAGCGAGGAATTCGGGTCGTCGCTGACGCGCTTGATGCGGATCGTCAAATCAAGAAAGGCTGGAAAGGTGAGCTGGCGGGTCGCCAAGTCACGCTCGATGGTGTGCGAAAACGCTTCGAGCGCGTTTTCGAATTGATCTTCGTTTTCGATCTTCAGAGGAGAGGTCATGCTGCCTCCGGCAAGCCGTTGTGGCGATTGAGGTTCGGCTCGCGTCGTGCGGGCCTTTCAATCACGTTTAACGGCGCTGCGGATGCGCGCTTGAGTGCAACCGTAAATGCGTGTTACGCGTGGCCGTGCGGGTGGCGTTTTTCACGCCGGCATTCGTAGGTCAGCGAGGCGGTGCCGTCGGCTTCGACCGTCTCCAACCGCACGCCAAAACCCCACAGGCGCGCCACATGCTTCATGACTTCCGCACCGGAGTCGGCCAGCGGCCGGCGATTGTAGGGAAGGTATCGCAATGTGAGCGTTCGGTCGCCACGAAAATCGACATTCCACACCTGGATATTGGGTTCGCGACAGCCCAGGTTGTACTGGTTCGACAGGCGCTCGCGCAAGGTACGATAGCCCTGCTCTTCGTGGATGGCAGTGACGGACAGCTTGTCTTCGCTGTCGTTGTCCTCGACCGAGAAGAACTTGAACTCGCGCATCAAGCGCGGCGACAGGAATTGGGCAATGAAGCTCTCATCCTTGAAATTGCGCATCGCAAAATCGAAGGTTTCGAGCCAGTCACTGCCAGCGATATCGGGGAGCCATGCGTGGTCTTCCTCCGTCGGGTGCTGGCAGATACGCTTGATGTCCTGCCACATCGCAAAGCCAAGCGCATACGGGTTGATTCCGTTGTACCAGTCGTCGTTATAGTTCGGTTGGTACATCACGCTCGAATGGCTGTGCAGGAATTCCATCATGAAGCTGTCGGCCAACAGACCTTCGTCGTAGAGCGTATTGAGCAAGGTGTAGTGCCAGAAGCTGGCCCAACCTTCGTTCATGACCTGCGTCTGGCGCTGGGGAAAGAAATACTGCGCGACCTTGCGCACGATGCGCACCACCTCGCGCTGCCAGGGCTCGAGCAGCGGCGCGTGTTTTTCGATGAAATAGAGCAGATTTTCCTGTGGTTCAGGCGGGAAGCGCTCGCGAGTACGGGGTGTGTCTTCGCTGGCTTCGCCGGGCAGCGTGCGCCACAGTTCGTTTACCTGTCGTTGCAGATAGGCTTCGCGCTCCTCTTGCCTGAGTTGCTCCTTGGCAAGCGAAAGCTTGGGCGGACGCTTGTATCGATCGACACCGAGGTTCATGAGCGCGTGGCAGGAATCGATCAACTCCTCGACCTTGTCTTCGCCAAACCGCTCCTCGCATTCGGCAATGTAATTGCGCGCAAAAATGAGGTAGTCGATGATCGCATCGGGGCTGGTCCACGTGCGGAACAGGTAATTGCCCTTGAAGAATGCGTTGTGACCGTAAGCGGCATGGGCAATCACCAGCGCCTGCATGGTCAGCGTGTTTTCCTCCATGAGGTAGGCGATGCACGGATCGGAATTGATCACGATCTCGTACGCCAGGCCCATCTGTCCGCGCTTGTAGCGTTTTTCAGTGGCAAGAAATTGCTTGCCGAAGCTCCAGTGGCGGTAGTTGACCGGCATGCCGACCGAGGCGTAGGCGTCCATCATCTGCTCGGAGGTAATCATCTCGACCTGCACGGGGTACGTATCGAGTCCGTAGCTTGCCGCGACCCGCGCGATTTCCTCGTGGTAACGATCGATCGCTTCGAAGGTCCACTCGGCACCGCTCGGCAGTTTTTTACGGTCGACAGCAACTTCGCTCATGCGGGCTCCTTTTTGAACAATTCACGGAACACCGGGTAGATGTCTTCGAGTGCTTCGATTCGCTGCATGGCGAAGTTGCGGTGCGTTGCGGTGAGCGCTTCGTATTGCCGCCACAGATTCTGCGGCTCGCCGGCAGTGATCTCGATGTAGGCAAAGTAACGGCACAAGCCAAGCAGTTCTTCGTCGAGAATTTCGCAGCAGATCGGTGAATCGTTGTCCCAGTTGTCGCCGTCCGACGCTTGCGCGCCATAGATATTCCATACCGAGGGGCTGTAGCGATCGCGCACGATGTCGGTCATCAGACGCAGTGCGCTGGATACCACCGTGCCACCAGATTCCCGTGAGTGGAAGAATTCGTCTTCGTCGACTTCCTTGGCAATGGTGTGGTGACGAATGAATACGACCTCGATGCGCTCGTAATTCCGTTGCAAGAAAAGGTAGAGCAGCATGAAGAAGCGTTTCCCGGTGGACTTTTTCTGCTCGTCCATCGAACCCGAAACATCCATCACGCAAAACATCACGGCCTGCGTGACCGGTTGCGGCACCCTGACGCGGTTGTTGTAGCGCAGATCGAAACGGTCAATGAACGGGATGGCCTCGATGCGCGCGAGCAGGCTGGCGCGTTCCTCACGCAACTGGCGAATTTCTTCGGCGTGCAGCGTTTCGTCCTGCCGCAGCAACTTGAGCTGCTCGTCGATCTCGCGCACCCGCTTGGTGAGCGGGCCGCCCAACGCCATGCGCCGACCGAGCGCGCCGCGCAGCGAACGCACAATGTTGATGTTGGTGGGCACACCATCCGAGGTAAAGCCGGCGCGCTGGCTCTTGAACTCGGTGACCTTGGCTAGTTGCGTGCGCAAGAGGTTTGGCAGCGCAAGGTCTTCGAAGAAGATGTTGAGAAATTCTTCGCGCGAGAGATGAAAAACAAAATCGTCCTCGCTTTCCCCTTCGTTACTGGCTTTGCCGCCACCTCCACCTGCACCGCCGCCGAGTGGGCGGTCGATCTGATCGCCCGTGGAAAACCGGTCGTTTCCGGAGAACACCTGCTCCCACACACCATCCCGGCCTTGTTGAAAGCTCGGTTCCGAGAGGTCTTTTGCGGGAATCGCGATTTCTTCGCCGCTGTTCAGGTCGCGGATCGAGCGGTCGTCAATCGCATCCGCGACCGCGCGGCGGATTTGCCGTTTGAACCGGCGCATGAAGCGCTGGCGATTAACGGTGCTTTTCTTCTTGCTGTCGAAGCGTCGATCGATGATGCGGACCATCTGTCCTCTCCCTGGGGCGGCCTGTCGCGTGCCGCGCTTCCCGCTGGGAAGCTTGGCACGCGGCGCTTCTTATGAGGATTTACGGACGCGCAGATACCATTCGCACAGCAAGCGTACCTGTTTCTCGGTGTAGCCCTTGTCGATCATACGATTTACGAAGTCCTGATGCTTGCGCTGTTCGTCCGCGCTGGCCTTGGCGTTGAAACTGATCACCGGCAGCAAGTCCTCCGTGTTGGAGAACATCTTCTTCTCGATAACGGCGCGTAGCTTCTCGTAGCTCGTCCAGCTCGGGTTGTTACCCGAATGCTGCGCACGGGCGCGCAGGACGAAGTTGACCACCTCGTTACGGAAATCCTTCGGGTTGCTGATGCCCGCCGGTTTTTCGATCTTCTCGAGTTCGTCGTTGAGCGCGTTGCGATCGAGAATTTCGCCCGTGTTCGTGTCGCGGTATTCCTGATCCTGAATCCAGAAATCAGCGTACGTGACATAGCGATCGAAAATATTCTGCCCGTATTCCGAGTAGCTTTCGAGATAGGCTGTCTGGATCTCCTTGCCGATGAACTCGGCGTAGCGCGGCGAGAGGAATTCCTTGATGAACGCGCGATAGCGACCTTCAATCTCGGGCGGAAATTGCTCCTGCTCGATCTGCTGCTCAAGCACGTACATCAGGTGGACCGGGTTTGCGGACACT
This sequence comes from uncultured Rhodocyclaceae bacterium, assembly GCA_965364825.1. Taxonomy (GTDB): domain Bacteria; phylum Pseudomonadota; class Gammaproteobacteria; order Burkholderiales; family Rhodocyclaceae; genus Nitrogeniibacter. The sequence goes on from CBDTZF010000147.1 coordinate 4,828, forward strand.
TCGCGATGGTCGAAGTTGAACACCCGTGAAAGCACCTTGAACGCAAAGCGCGTCGACAAACCGCTCATGCCTTCGTCGACACCCGCGTAGTCGCGATATTCCTGATAGGACCTGGCTTTTGGGTCGGTGTCCTTGAGACTTTCGCCGTCGTAGATGCGCATCTTGGAAAAAATGCTCGAATTTTCCGGCTCCTTGAGCCGCGACAACACGGCAAATTGGGCCATCATGCGCAGTGTGTCGGGCGCGCAGGGCGCGGCCGCAAGCGAGCTCTCGCGGAGTAATTTGTCGTAGATCCGGATTTCTTCGGAAACGCGCAGGCAGTAAGGCACCTTGACGGTGTAAATGCGATCGAGGAAGGCTTCGTTGTTCTTGTTGTTCTTGAACGCCGACCATTCCGATTCGTTCGAGTGCGCCATGACGATGCCGTCGAACGGTATTGCACCAAAACCTTCCGTGCCCTTGTAGTTCTGTTCCTGGGTTGCGGTGAGCAGCGGGTGGAGCACCTTGATCGGCGCCTTGAACATCTCGACGAACTCCAGCATGCCGCGGTTGGCGAGGCACAAACCGCCGGAATAGCTGTAGGCGTCCGGGTCGTCCTGAGAATGGGCTTCCAGTTTGCGAATGTCGACCTTGCCGACCAGTGAGGAGATGTCCTGATTGTTTTCGTCTCCCGGTTCGGTCTTGGCCACCGCGATCTGCTTGAGTACCGACGGACGCAACTTGACGACCCGGAAGCGTGTGATGTCGCCGCCGTACTCGTGCAGACGCTTGACCGCCCATGGGCTCATGATCGACGTCACATAGCGCAACGGAATGCCGAAATCGTCTTCCAGCAATTTACCGTCTTCTTCCGGATCGAACAGAGCGAGCGGCGACTCGTTGACCGGCGAATCCTTGATCGCGTAAAACGGCACGTGTTCCATCAGCGATTTGAGCTTTTCGGCAAGTGAGGATTTGCCGCCACCGACCGGACCCAGCAAGTAGAGAATCTGTTTCCTCTCTTCAAGTCCCTGCGCTGCGTGACGGAAATACGAGACGATGTTTTCAATCGACTCTTCCATACCGTAAAACTCGCGGAACGCGGGATAGCGTTTGAGCATCTTGTTGGAGAAGATGCGTGACAGACGAGAATCGTCACGGGTGTCGACCAGTTCGGGCTCGCCGATCGCCATCAGCAACCGCTCAGCCGCGGTGGCATACGCGCGCGGTTCGGAGCGGCACAATTCCAAGTATTCCTGAAGCGATATTTCCTCCTCTTGCGTCGCTTCGAATCGCGCCTGATAGGCGTTGAATAGGCTCATCTTATGTCTCCTGCAACGAAATATGCGTGCGCGGTATTGCTGACGAAAGTGAGTGTCTGCGCATGCACTACGCGTACGACACTTCGAGCGCCAGCTTCAACACTCCTGTGACTTCCAGTGTGCTCGCGTCTCTCAGTGAGAGGAGGAAATGAATCACGAGGTTCCCGACTTTGCCGATTTTTTACCATTGCGCAGGCCTGGGTAAGCGTATTGTTCGGGGGCACATCGGCGACGAGACGTCGAAGCTCGCTGTGCTAAACTAATCGTTTGTCCAAATCTACAATGTCGGCCGCCCTGCCTTCGTTCGGCGAGCGGGTTCGGCCAGTTCTGACCAGTCGGG
>CBDTZF010000148.1:0-6448 GCA_965364825.1 uncultured Rhodocyclaceae bacterium
TGCTTTAACGAAAAAATAAACGGTCTACAAGGCCTCTAAGTCTAACACTAGCGCTGTCATAGAGAAACCGCGAAAACGCCGGCCTCGAACCGCTTGCCGTCGTTTTCGCTCCAGACACGCGCTATCGTTGTCGATGCGCCGCCAGTTGCAACCAGGTGTCGACGACCGTGTCGGGATTGAGCGAAATGGTCTGAATGCCTTCATCCATGAGCCATTCGGCAAAGTCCGCGTGGTCCGAAGGCCCCTGACCACATATACCGATGTACTTGCCTTTTCGATTGGCGGCCTGAATGGCCATCGACAGTAATTTTTTTACGGCATCGTCGCGCTCATCGAACGCATGCGCCACCAGGCCGGAATCGCGGTCAAGCCCAAGCGTCAATTGTGTCAAGTCGTTCGAGCCGATCGAAAAGCCGTCGAATACGTCGAGGAACTCGTCGGCAAGCAGGGCGTTCGAGGGGATCTCACACATCATGATGAGCTTGAGATGATCGACGCCGCTTTTAAGTCCATGCGCTGCAAGGAGGTCGACCACTTCACGTGCCTCTTCGAGGTTGCGCACGAACGGCACCATGAGCTGAACGTTGGTCAGCCCCAGCACCTCGCGCACCTTTTTCATCGCGATGCATTCGAGTTCGAAACAATCGCGGAAGCTGTGGGCGATATAGCGCGATGCGCCACGGAAGCCGAGCATCGGATTCTCTTCTTCCGGTTCGTAGATTTCACCCCCCAACAGCTTGCGGTATTCGTTCGACTTGAAATCCGACAGGCGCACGATGACCGGCTTCGGATAGAACGCAGCGGCGATCGTCGCCACGCCCTCAACCAGCTTCTCGATGAAAAAATCCCGCGGTGAGGCATAGCCACGCGAACGACGTACGATTTCCTCGCGCAGGTTCTGCGGTACCTGTTCAAGTTCCAGAATCGCCTTGGGATGGATGCCAATCATGTTGTTGATGACGAACTCAAGCCGCGCCAGGCCGACGCCCGCGTTTGGAATTTGCGCAAACTCGAATGCCAGTTCGGGATTGCCGACGTTCATCATCACCTTGACCGGAATGTCGGGCAGCTCCCCGGTATTGGTGGTGATGATTTCGAAATCGAGTTTTCCGCGATAGACATAGCCGGTGTCGCCTTCAGCACACGAAACCGTCACCGCATCATTTTCCTCGAGCACTTCGGTGGCGTTGCCGCAGCCGACGATCGCCGGAATTCCCAGCTCACGGGCGATGATCGCTGCGTGGCAGGTGCGACCACCGCGATTGGTGACGATCGCGCCAGCGCGTTTCATCACCGGTTCCCAGTTCGGATCGGTCATGTCCGTCACCAGCACATCGCCCGGTTTGACGCGGTTCATTTCGGTTGCGTTGGCGACGATGCGCACCGGCCCCGCACCGATCTTCTGGCCGATCGCGCGACCGTGGGTGAGCGCCTTGCCATATTGCTTGAGCCGGTATTTTTCCATCACGTGTGCCGACTGCCCGCTCTTCACGGTCTCCGGACGCGCCTGCAGGATGTAAAGCTTGCCGTCCTCGCCATCCTTGCCCCATTCGATGTCCATCGGGCGCCCGTAATGCTTCTCGATAATCACCGCGTAGCGCGCCAGTTCCAGCACGTCCTCGTCGCTGAGCGAAAAGCGGTGACGGTCGTCGACGGGCACGTCCAGCGTGCGCACGGATTTGCCCGCTTCATTGCTCTCCGTAAACATCATCTTGATGAGTTTGGAACCCAGATTGCGGCGAATCACCGCCGGACGGCCCTCGGCGAGCGTGGCCTTATGTACGTAGAACTCATCGGGATTGACCGCGCCCTGCACCACCGTCTCACCCAGACCGTAAGAGGCCGTAACGAATACGACACCCTGAAAACCCGATTCGGTATCGAGCGAAAACATCACCCCGGAGGCGCCGGTGTCGGAGCGCACCATGCGTTGTACGCCGGCCGAGAGCGCGACATCGGCGTGTGCAAAATTCTTGTGCACACGGTAGGCAATGGCGCGATCGTTGTAGAGCGACGCGAACACTTCCTTGATCGCGTGCAGGATGTTCTCGTAGCCGTGGATGTTGAGGAAGCTCTCCTGCTGGCCTGCGAACGACGCGTCAGGCAGATCTTCGGCGGTCGCCGAGGAGCGCACTGCAAAACTGCCTTCACCTTCAGTGGTGATCTTCTCGTAAGCCGTCTTGATTTCGGCTTCGAGTTGCTGCGGAAACGGCAGGTCCACGATCCACTGACGAATCTGCGCACCCGCCTTTGCCAGCGCATCGACATCGTCCACATCGAGCGCGTCGAGCACGGCGTTGATCCGGTCAGCCAGCCCCTGATGGCCCAGAAACTCGCGATACGCCTCCGCCGTTGTGGCGAAACCGCCCGGTACGCGTACACTGGACGGCAGTTGGCTGATCATTTCGCCGAGCGAGGCGTTCTTGCCGCCTACTTGCTCAACATCAGACATGCGCAACTCTTCAAATGGGATGACGTGACGGGGCATGAGAGGTTTTCCAGGATGAGATTTGATCGGTTGTAATCGGCAAAACGCGATTTTACCGAAAAATGCTGCTATGCCGCAAAGCTGGCTAAGTCCGACTATCGCATATTGATTCACGCCATGAACACAAAAAGCATCCGCAGCGTATTTTTTATCTCCGACGGCACCGGCATCACCGCCGAAACACTTGGCCACAGTCTGCTCGCCCAGTTCCCGAAAACCACCTTCAAGCAGGTGCGGCTGCCGTTTGTGGACTCGATCGGCAAGGCGCAAGAGTGTGCCGAGCGCATTCGCGAGGCCGCGCGCAACGACGGCCAGCGACCGATCGTTTTCAAGTCGCTGGTCGCGCCCGACGTAGTTGCCGCGGTGCGCAATGCCGACGCACTGTATCTCGACCTTTTGGAATGCTTCGTCGAGCCGCTCGAAAGAGAACTCGGTGAGAAGTCGACGCATACCGTTGGACGCTTCCACGGCATTGCCGACAGCCTCGATTACAAGAATCGCATCGAGGCCATCAACTTCTCGCTGGCGCATGATGACGGCGTCTCACATGCCGAACTCAACATTGCCGACGTCATCCTCGTCGGCGTCTCGCGCTCAGGCAAAACACCCACCAGCCTGTATCTGGCGATGCAGTTCGGCGTCAAGACCGCCAACTATCCGCTGATTCCGGAAGATTTCGAGCGCAATAAAATGCCAAGTGAGTTGCACAAACACCGCCGCAAGCTGTTCGGCCTCACCATCAGCCCCGAGCGCCTCGCACAGATCCGCCAGGAGCGGCGGCCGGACAGCGTCTATGCGTCGCTCGAAAACTGCCGCTACGAAATCGAAGCGGCACAGCGGCTCATGCAGCGCGAATACATCCCGTGGCTTGACTCGACCTCGCGCTCGATCGAGGAAATCGCCACCAAGATCATGCAGGAAGTGCACCTCGACAAGCGTGGATACTGAGACGGTGCCGGCGCAGTACAATGCGCCGCCTGGACCCCGGCAGCCGCGGCTGCCGCTTTAGCAGACTCATTTGCGGACGACTCACCATGGCACGAAATCGATCAAAACGACGCGGCGGGCTCGGCGCTGACGCCGAGCGGCTGGTCTGGCTGGCCAACGGATTGGCGGAATCGGGCAGCCGCGCGGAAGACCGCTTCTGGGAAGTGCATCTGGCGGATGTGGTCGATCTTTTACTCGTCGACGGCGATGAAGAAGCCATCAACGACGCGCTCGATCACCTCTACAGCGGCAGTACCATGGCCTATGACGAGCTGGCGGATTTTGTCGAATCGCGCGCCGAAAACGCCGGCCGCGCGGCCGGCAAGGACAATGTGTTGCTGCTCGCGGCGCCCATTCTCGCCTGGTCGCGTTACCGCATTCCGGCGGCCAGCATTCCTCCGGCCGTGGTCGCCAACCTGCGGGTGCACCTGCAGGCGCATATTCTCGCCGATGGCGTGCGTCTCGCAGTGGCCGACTACCTGTTCAGTCCCGATCACCTGCCAGTGGGCTACTGCAACACGGCGCGCTTTGGCGAAGCGCTCGGAGACGCCGCGCTACACAACCGCGATCTGACCATCGACACCAAAGAGCTGCCCGAAACCTCGCACTTTCTATCCGACACTCGCTACCTGCTTCTTGCCGTTGCGGTGCCGCGCGACCAGCCGATCTTCCGCTGGCAGGAAAACGGCGGCGATCGTGACCACGCGCTGGCGCAGTGGCGCAGTCAGGGTGGCGCGTGCTTCGCGCCGCTATTGCCCGGTTGCGCGGTTGAAGTGGTGCTGCCCGATGCCTATTTCGCCGCCTCGCGGCGTGCCGACACGGAAAGCCGCGCCTATGCGGTGCGCGCCTCGGTGGCATTCCTCGGCACCACCCTCGACGTGCCGGCCAGCGGTCTGCGCGCGGTCATTGCGCCGTTCCAGGATCGCAAGCTCGAAGAATTCCGTATCGGCATCACCCTGCGCGACAACGATCAGGTCATTCACGGTATCGTCTGGCCGCTGCTCGGCGCCGAGGATGAGGACGGCGAGGTTGCGCCCCTGATTGAAGCGACACTGCGCGAATGCGGCGTGAATGATGTCGAGGTGCTCGATCACCGTTTTCCGATGGAGTATTGCGACGATTGCGGTGCGCCGTACTACCCGTCGCCGGAAGGCGAAGCGGTACACGCCGAATTGCCTGAAGAGCAGGCCGAGCAGGTGCCCCGCCACCTTCATTGATCGTCCTTATGGTGTGCTCGACTTCGTAGATTGGGCAGAGCAAAGCGAAGCCCAACATTTGCCGACCATGGGGATGTTGGGCTTCCTTCGTGTGCCCGACCTACCTGATTTCCAGCGCGTTCAGGCCGACGCGATGCCGTCTAAAAATTCGGTGACAGCCTCGATCACCGCCGCCGGCTGATCACGCTGTGGGCTGTGGCCGCATTGCGGCAGTGCCAGCGCGCGGCCGCTCGGCACACGTTCGGCAATGACTTCGATCTGACGCAGCGTGGCGTATTCATCGTCTGCGCCCTGAATCGCCAGCACTGGACAGGTGATCTCCGGCAGGAGCGCCTCGATGCTCCAGCGCGCAAACTCGGGGCTCAGCCAGGTGTCGTTCCACGAATGAAAAACCCAATCGGGGTTGTCGTGATAGCGCGCGACACGCTCACGCATGTTGGTGTCCTGCCACGCTTCGCGCGCGACGCGGATGCCGGCGAGGGTTTCGGCTTCGACAAATTCGTGCGGCGCCATCGCCACCACACCCCGCAGTGGCCGCTTGGCTCGCGCCGCGTAAATCAGCGCGATCGAGCCGCCGTCGCTGTGGCCGACCAGCAGCGGATTTTCGATTCCGGCCGCGTTAAGCACTCTTGGCAATACATCAAGCGCCTCAACATGCAGATAGTCGACACCTCGCACGCCGATGGCGGGGTCGGAACGACCGTAGCCGGCGCGTGAATACACCAGCGCGCCACAACCCGTAGCGGCGCAAAGCGCCTGCGGAAAATCGCGCCACATCGCGACGCAGCCCATGCCTTCGTGCAGCAATACCAGCGTTGGCCGATCCGGCCGCTGCGCGTCGAAGCGCAGCGCTTCGAACCGCCGGCCGTCGACCAGAAGGCCTACCGCCGCTGCCACCACTATTCGTCTTCGTCGAGCAAAAATCTGCGTACAGCGTCGATCTGCCAATCATCGAGCAACATCGGCGCGTGCCCGACGCCGGACACCTCGACCAGGCGCGCTCTCGGACCGCGCGCCGACATTTCCACGGCGGTTTCATGGGTCAGTAGGTCAGACTCGGCGCCCCGCATCACCATCGTGGGGCAAGCGATCGCATCGTAAAGCGGCCACTGGTCGACATCGTCAGGCGGCGAATTATTGCGAAATGCTTCGGCAATACCAGGGTCGTAGCGCATGACAAAACCGCCATCCGCCGGCTTGACGGCGTGTTTCGCGAGATGCCGCCATTGGGCATCGGTCAGCGGACCGAAGGGCGCTGACACCACACGGATATAGGCTTCAGCCGCATCGACATCGGGAAACAGCGGCGCTTTGCCGACAAATTCTCCAATGCGCGAGATCGCATCGATGGGGATCACCGGCCCGACGTCGTTGAGCACGAGCCGCGATATCGGCGAGCCGGGCAGCGCGGCGAAGATCATGCCGATCAATCCACCCATCGAAGTGCCCACCCAATGCACCTGCTCCACGTCCAGCCGCGCGAGCAGCGTGATCATGTCGCTCAGATACTGCGGGAAGCCATAATCGGTCTTTACCGGGAGCCAGTCGCTGATGCCACGACCCACGACATCCGGGCACACCACGCGATAGTCGGACGACATGCGGCGCGCCAGATCGTCGAAATCATGCCCGTTGCGGGTTAGCCCATGCACGCACATCAGCACGTTCGGATTATCGCGTGCGCCCCACTCCATGTAGGCCATATGGTGCAAGCCGTGCGGGTTTGCGCACAGCACCTTGCGCTGGCGCATGACGG
>CBDTZF010000149.1:0-6437 GCA_965364825.1 uncultured Rhodocyclaceae bacterium
GGCCCAGTGCAAGGCGTTTTCTCGAAGCCATAGCGGGCCTATGTCGAGGAATGCACACGGACAGACCACGGTTTATGCACGCTTGAGGCGGCCAGTTCGGTGAAATACTCGCTCAACTGCTGTTCGTCGAGCGCGTCGATCCGACCCTCAAATGCGCGACCCGATCCGGCGAATCGGCCGCGAGTACGCTTCGATCGCCTTCGGTTGCAGTCCTTCGAGCCTTAGGTGTTGCGCAAGCAGTGCGTCGTTGCGCTCGAAACCCTTTCCCCTTTCCAATTGACGCCTTCATCGTAAAATGATCGCTTGATTCGTCACGGCGGAGATCAAATTGTGGATCCGGATCGTCGATACTGCATTCTCCGCGTAGCGGATTCGTCCAACAATTCGTTCAAGCCGAAGCCCCTTCGCGGCTCGGCTTAACCCAAGCCTTAGTCGCCAGAAGGCGCGCACGCAGCGGCCCGGCACATACCAGCGTAAGATGTAGCGGCCACATTGGAGTGACCCATGTCCCACCTCATGACAGAACTAAAGCAGCGCGCACGTGAACTTGCTCCTGAGGATCGAGCTCGCCTCGCAGAAGAGCTACTCGCCTCCCTCGAGGGCGACATCGACCCCGAGGTCGATGCAGCGTGGGACGCGGAGTTGCGCAGGCGCATCGCTGAGGTCGAAAGCGGCGCGGTTCAACTCTTACCCGCTGACGAAGTGTTCGCGCGAGTCCGTCATTCGCTGCGGTGAAGCCGGCACGGTTTCACCCCCGGGCGGAAGTCGAGCTGGCGACGGAAGCGAAGTACTACGAAGACCGGTCGCCCGGCCTCGGCGAGCGCTTCACCCGCGAGGTATATGCGGCCGCGCGGCTGGCGTCAGAGTTTCCCGGTATTGGCCCGCCCTACAGGTACGGCACGCGCCGGGTCTTTCCCAAGAGTTTTCCGTTCTCCGTCGTTTACCGGGAGCTGCCGTCCGAGCTGGTCATTCTGGCCATCGTGCCGTTTCCACGAAAACCCGGCTACTGGCGCGCGCGAAGTGCTGACGTCTAACGAGTCAGATTAGATCGCGCGAGCGAAGAAATTGTTAGAATTATTTAGACCGCCGTTTGTGCTTAGGCGTAGCCCAGAAGGGAGTGCCTCAGGGTCTGACCCCTCTTAACTTTTGGCGAATCGCACGCGACTGACTGATGCCACGGGCGAAGTCTGGCGACGTTTTCGTGCAATCGGGGATGGTTGGCAAACGCAAATCAATACGGCGTTACGGGACGGGCTGAAATCACAAACGCCGAGGGCGGAACGGCATAGGGCCGCCGTAAGTCGACGGCTCAACCCGCCATCCCCAACCCCAGCAGTCGGACGGCGGCTCGAAATTTCTCTTCGTGCTCAAGGCGCACTACCAACTGCCGCTCGCCGGCACGCTGGCACAGCCGCGCAGTCAGTTCGTGTGCGGCGACGCTCTCGGCGGTCCGTTCGTCCTTGCATTCAATCAGTAGCGTCGTGCCGATCACTTTCAGTGCGTTCGCATTCTCGCGGCATGTCGTGATGAACGACTCGACGGTCTCGGGCAGCGGCTGATCGTCGCGGCACTGCAAGAACGCGTCCAGATCGTCAACGCTGTGCCCGCGTTCGATGGCTGCCATGGCCGTGCCGCGGTCCAGCCGCCAGCTGCGCGGCGTTTCCTGCGTGGCCCACGCTTCAAGGGTCAAAACCTCCTCCATCGACAGCTCGCCGTCTACGACGTTGACCAGCAAGCTCGGCAGCACCGACAAGCGCACGCGGCTCGGCGCCGTTGCGCTGACGTACACGTCGCTCGACCCCAGACAGTACGCACCCAGCCCCGTGATGCGGAAGAAAGCCAGGCCGTCATAGCGGCTGAGGAACTCGAGTTCGTCTGTCCCCCACATGTGGCCGAAGTCGCGCGCTGCCTGTCCGGGCTCGATGAACGCGACGTCGACCATGCCCAGCGTCGCTGCGTACTCGAACAGCAGGCACAGCAGATAACGGTGCTGCAGCGTCGCCCAGTCGTGCGATCCCAAGTACCCAAGACTGCCGTACTGCGCTTCACAAATGTAGAGCTTCCACGGGTTGCGCGCGACCTCGAAATGGTGGCCCGATGCGCGCATGAATCGCGAGAACGCCTCGACCGGGATCCACGCTTCAATCGGACAAAGATCCAAAGCGTCGCAGATCGTCATTCGGCGCAGGCCCACGTCAGCCATCACGCGGCCCTTGGCTTTCTGCCCCTTGATCGCGTCAATGCGGCTGAATTCGTCGATCAGATCCGAATTCGTCCACCGCTGCCAGATCGTTCGCATGACATCCGCCGGGGCCGACCCGACAGCCTTCAGCCCCGCTTTGCTCAATGCCAGCTTGCTGCCCCTGCGCTGCGTCAAACCAGCGGCTTGCAGCAGCATCGGCCACGCGAATGCCTTGACCGGCCCGATCCGCTGGCTCCAGGTGTCCTTCGGCGCTTCGTCGGCGTAGAAGTCGCCATCGACCAATCGCTCGGTCAGCAGCCGTAGTGTGTTTGCGCCGGGTCTCGATGTCTTGTCGCTGACCTGCATCTTGCCCTGCTCGACCAGGCGCAGCATGACTGCGAGTTCGACCAGCGCCGCGCGCTCGGTCAGGCGCACGGTGAGCGGCGTTTCGTTCACGGCGGGCGGCAGTGCCTCGAGCGCAGCGACCCGCGCCAGGTCCGGCTGCGGCACGAAGGTTTTGAGTGCCGGGTGCAAGTCCGTGGGCACGCAGTAGGTTCGATCGCACACAAACAGGAACAGCGCCAGCCGCGTCGGCGACTCGACACGCGTGCGGCCGGCACGCGCTTCCGTCGTGAAATCCGGCAAGCGCCCGTATTTGGCCCGGAACAAAGCCGGATCGAAGGTGCCTCCCGCTGCATGCAGCGTCTCCGCCACCGCCAGCCGTTGCCACTCATCCAGGCCGGCCCACAGCAAACGCAGCCCGCTCGGCGACAGCCCGCGCACGATCGTGGCGAGCAGATCGTCCTTGCGGCCCGAGGGCGCAGCCTCGGGCAGCCAGGCCACGAGCGACTTCAAGTCGGAAACCTTCAGCCCCGACAGCGCGTCGACGAGCGTGGTCATGTCAGTGGCGCTCGGCCACCCGCGGGGGACGAATGGGGACGGGACAAATGCAGAAGGACCACGCTTTAACCATATGCACCAAAATAAGTCGCTGACGTCGCGGGGCAGACCGCGGTTTCACAGCGTGGAAATGATGACGGTCGCTGAAAATTGCGACAGAATCGGCGGATGGGGAATTGGATAAGGGCAACGGCGATCCATCCCCTATTATTCCATCAACGCTTAAATCGAGGCTGCACTGTGCTAGACGCCCGTAAGTTTTACATCAACGGCGCCTGGGTAAATGCCCGGGAGCGCGCGACTCTGCCGGTCGTCAACCCGGCAACCGAGGAGCCCTTTGCCGAAATTGCAGTGGCAACTCCGGCCGATGTCGATGCCGCCGTCAAGGCTGCCCGCAATTCATTCACTTCGTTCGCGGCAACCAGCATCGATGAGCGGTCGGACCTGTTGCGCTCGCTGTACGACATCTATAAGCGCCGCACGGACGAAATTGGCGAAACTCTCTGCAAGGAAATGGGCGCGCCGATCGACATGGCGATCGACTCGCAAGCGCCCGCCGGGCGGCGTCACATCAGAACGACAGTGCGGAGCCTGCGTCATTTCAAATGGGAGAGCCTGAGCAGAGACGAGACGACCCGCATTGTGTATGAGCCGATCGGGGTGTGTGGCTTGATTACGCCGTGGAACTGGCCGATGAACCAGATCGTCGCCAAGGTGGCTCCAGCGCTTGCGACCGGCTGCACAGTGGTGTTGAAACCGAGCGAGATCGCGCCTTTGTCAGCGCTGTTGTTTGCCGAAATGATCGACGAAGCCGGCTTTCCGGCTGGCGCATTCAATCTTGTTACCGGTGACGGCGAGCACACGGGCGCCGCACTCAGCGCGCACCCGGACGTCGACATGCTTTCCTTTACCGGCTCAACAAGAGGAGGGAAAGCAGTCACGATTGCGGCGGCGGAAACGATCAAGAGAGTCACGCTGGAGCTGGGTGGCAAATCGCCCAATATCATCTTTGCTGACGCCGATGTTGAGCGCGCGGTAAAACGGGGGGTGAGGTCGTGTTTCTATAACACCGGCCAGTCATGCAATCTGCCAAGTCGCATGTTGGTGGAAGCGTCTGTTTTCAATGACGCCTGTCGGCTGGCAGAGCGAGTGACTGCCGGCGTAAAGATCGATGACCCTTCGCACCGCGGTTCGCATATCGGCCCCCTCGCAAGTGCAGCGCAGTACGCCAAGGTACAGTCGTACATCGCAGCGGGCATCGAAGAGGGCGCGACCTTGCTCGCGGGTGGTTTGGGTAAACCAGAAGGTTTCGAACGCGGCTACTTTGTTCGCCCGACCGTTTTTACCAATGTGCGGCCCTCGATGCGTATCTTCAGGGAAGAGATATTCGGGCCGGTATTGTGTCTGCTGCCGTTCAAGGATGAAGAGGAAGCGCTGCAATTGGCAAATGACACACCGTACGGCTTGTCTTCGTATGTGCATAGCGGCGATTCGGATCGTGCGGACCGCGTCGCGCGCCGCTTGCGTGCAGGTACGGTGCAAATCAATGGCGCCTCTCACAGTTCCGATGCGCCATTTGGAGGCTATAAACAATCCGGCAATGGCAGAGAATTCGGCGAGTATGGGATGCGCGAGTTTCTGGAACTAAAATCGATTAGTGGTCGTTAGTTTCTGTTCGGAAATGGCTGCCTTCGCGCGAATGGCGCTTCCCGTTGAAGACCGCGTTTTCTGGACGAACACCAACTAATCCAAAGAGAATAAGGGGATTTGGATGGAAGAACAACAACGGGCGACGGCCCCAGTTACGGAAGCGCTTGCATGGGCGGCTACGCATCTTGAGTTCAGCCACCATGAACTGGTGCGTAAAACGCCGTGGACAAAAGTGCATTTATTGAAAGGGCAGTCACGCAGCGCTTATTTAACGTTGACCCGGCCTGAACTCAGTCACACATTCAATCTGGCTCGAGTGCTTGAGCAACGATTCGCCGGAATTGTGCCGCGAGTCATCGCGCAAAACGACGCGCTGGGTGCACATTTGCTGGCTGGCGGGGAGGTCGATGCGTTTGATATCGACGATCACGAACAAGGCTGTGCATTGCTGACGGCCTACGCAGACATGCAAGGGAAAGCTAGTCACATGCCGGATTTACTGGCGGCATTGCCAGCGCTCGACATGGACACCCTGCTTGATCGGTTGCTGGAATTTCTCGATTCTGCCGACGATCACACAATGAATGGCTCGCGCGTCAGCGCCAGTCGCTATCTGGGCAGCAGAAACGCTGCAAGTTATGCAACGCTATTCAAAAAAAGATCAGGTTTGCTTGCCAATCTTCTCGCACAAGCCAAAGAGCTACCTTTAACGATCAATCATGGCGACTTGCAGGCCGGGAAAATCGATTTTCATCCCAACAACTCCTGTGTAATAGGAGAGTGGGAGCATGCTGTAACCGGCCCTGCCGGCTTGTCGCTATATAGCTTGTTCGGCGGCCGTGGAACGGTTGCCGCCCTTCCGCAACATAGCGTCGAGAACGGTCAGGATGAAGAAACGCAGCGATCGCGAAAACTCCTCGACGCTTATATTGGCGGCCTGGAGCAGTCCCATTACGCGCCGCGCGAAGACCTGCGAGACCGCCTCGCCGGTGCAATATGCGCAGGTGCGATCCTGACCGTGCTGCGCTATGCCGACTACCCGAAACCCAACAGCGACTTTGACAAAATCGCCAGGAAGCATCTCGAACGGTGTTTCAGCGATTTGCTGGATACCTGTGACCATCTCGCTCTCCCCGATCGGGAAGCAGTCCTTCATTTCGCTCGCGACTATGCCAGCAATGGTCGGCGCCGGCGCGCCGAGATGCTGCTGCGCCGCATCGCAGCGCTCCACCCTCAGGATGCTGAAATCCAGGAGCAACTGGGCTGGATACTGTTTAAACAACGCGAGAACCAGGCAGCGTTGGAAGCGTATCGATCCGCCATTGGGCTCGGTTCCGACAACGCACGTGTGTATGAGCAGCTCGGCGACGTGCTGCTAGTCGATTCAAGCTACAAGGATGCAGACGAGGCATTTAGCAATGCGAGAATCCGCGGGGCTTCTGGCACCCGAATCGAGCAACGCCTGGCGTGGTCTACTCAATTGCAACGCCAGGCAGAGCAAGCCGCCCAAGCGGATGTCGTCCCAACGATTCAACCCAGTGCAGGCGAGTTGGAGTCAAACAAATGGCTGCCGGAACAGCTCGCTCTGGGAGTAAAGCTGTTTCACCAACACGGCGTGTTGCTCATCCACAACGTATTCGATAAGTCGCTCATCAAGGCGAGCAATGAAGAATTCGTTGCTCAATATGCCCGCTACTTCAGCGAC
>CBDTZF010000150.1:0-6411 GCA_965364825.1 uncultured Rhodocyclaceae bacterium
CCATCGCGGTATCCACCGCCGCCACCGGCCCCTTGACCCCGAGTTCGACACGCCGCCGGCGCGCACCCTCGGCAAAGGCCGGCAGGCTGAACACCGTTACGCCGGGGAAATCGGCGGTGACCGCTTCCATGAGGTCGACCAGCCGGCTCTCGTAAGCGTCCCACACGATCACCGAGCGTTCGACATAATCTTCGGCGTGGTGCAGATGCGCGTACTGCGTCTCGAGCACCCATTCGACCATCGGCCACGCCATCACCGGGAAACCGGGCACGAAATAGTGCCGCGCGATACTGAACCCGGGAATCTGGTTGTAGGGATTGGGAATGATCTGCGCACCGGCCGGATAGACCCCCATCTGCAGCCGGTGGGCGTTGATCTCATCACCGAACTTCTCGCGGATGATGCGTTCCGCTTCCGGGTGCAATTCCAGCGGCTTGCCAAGCGTCTTTGCCGCCACTTCACGCGTGTGGTCGTCCGGCGTGGCGCCGATGCCGCCGAAGCTGAAGACGATATCGCCGCTGGCGAAGCTTTCGCGCAGCGCCGCTTCGAGCAGCGGCGGGCTGTCGCCGGCATAGCGAGCCCACGACAGCTTGAGCCCGCGCGCGCCGAGCAAGGTGATGAGTTTGACGAGGTGTTTGTCCTCGCGGCGACCGGACAGAATCTCGTCGCCGATGATCAGCGCACCGAAGTTCATCGCGGCCGCGCCTGCGGTGCCCGGTTCTCCGCAATCACCCAGCCTTTGGCAGCGCGGTCGCGCTGCAGCGCGTCGAGCAGATAGTGCACGAAGGCCAGCCCGCAAAAAGCGGGGGCAAACAGATTGACGATCGGGATATACGCGAGCAGCGCGCAGCCCGCGCCGAGTCCGAGCAGCGCGGTGCGGTGCTCGCGTGTGAGGCGCCGCATCTCCTCGGCATCGCCATGCATCATGAGCGCGTCGTAACCGAAGGCTTTCTTGTTGAGCCATGCAGTGAGCAGCACCGAAGCCAGCAGGCCGACGCCTGGAATGAGCCAGAAGGGCAAGGACACCAAGATGCCGGCGCCAAACACCGCCACCGCGGCGATTGCATTGAACACACTGCCAGTGTTGCTGCCGCCGTGCCGCATTTCGACATCGTTGTAACGGATTTTGGCGACTTTCTCGAGCATCAGCGGCAAGGCCACCACGGCCACCAGGACGGCCCCCGTGACATACACCACGGGTAGCAGCAGCACGCCAAGCATGATCTTCACCGCCACCAGCATCGCCGCCGCGCCCAGTTCGGACCCCCCCAGCCGCTCCGCCGCCCACGGCCAACTGTCGATCCAGCCCATGATGACGCCGACCGCGGGCGTCCAGAACAGTACAGCGAGCACCAGCCACAGTACGATAGCGACCAGCGAGGGCCACACCAGATGCCACAACACGCCCCGCTCGGTCAGGCTTTTGATCGAACGCGCATATGCTTTGAAAACGTCTTTCATTCCACCCTTTAATTCATTTAATCGCACACGAAGCGATACAGACCACATTGCGCAGTCACAGTTCGCCCGACACGGAATCTGTCAGTCGCAGAATTGTAGCGCGGAGCGCAATCTGCGGACATCGCGACCGTGGATCGTATACTCAGGTGACGGCGGTATCGCGCTCGGGATCTGTCCCGGCGACAGGCTGTCCGTCGCGTGGCAGCCACAGCGTAAACGTCAAGCCGGCTTGCTCGCCACCTTGTGCGGAAATGGTGCCGCCGTGGACGCGCACAATCTGCGCCGCGAGTGCCAGCGCAAGGCTGGGGTCATTGCTGCCATGGCGTGCGCCGTGCTCGAAAAAGGCGTCGAAAAGCCGTTCTTGCGTCGTCGCGCCCACAGCCGGGCCGGTGTCCCGCACCGACAGCGAAAAACCGCGGCGCACCTGCCCGGTGCCCGCGCTGGCGCCCTCATCGCGTATCACCAGATGAATGGTCCCGGCCTCGGGCGAACGCCGGCAAGCATGCGCCAGCAAGGCCACCAGCAGGCGGCGCAACAGCGTCGCATCGAGCATGGCGCTGGCGTGCGGTGGAACGTCGATCGCGAGGCGTAAATCCTTGCTGCCCAGCGTGACCGCGAGATCACTCTGCGCACCGCTCACCTGGGCCGGCAGGTTGATCGATTCAAGCGACACGCGGCGCGCGCCCGACTGAAGACTGGTGAGCAGGATGAGGTCGTCGACAAAGCCACTGAGCTGCTCGGCGCTCAGGCGAATGCGCTGAAAACAGGTCTCGCTGGCAGTGTCCTTGCCGGCGGTCTGTTGCAGACCAACCCCGGCGAAAGTCAGCACGGCGTGGATCGGCGTACGCAGGTAGCGCGATACGTTGGTGAGAAAGCCCGCCTTGGCCAGCGCCGTCTGCTGCGCCGTGCGCGCCGCCAGTTGCGCGTGATCCTGCTCACGCGCGTGCATCGCCGCTTTGGCGTCGCTGATATCGCGCACGCTGGCAATCGCCCGGCGCCGGCCCGCCACCGACACCACCTGCGCACTGACTTCGGCGAGATACGTCGAACCGTCAGCGCGCCGGTGCACCGTCTCGAAACGCTGTGGGCCGTGCGCCAGCATGCCGTCGTCGATCATCGCTTGCACCTGCTCGCGCGTGTACTCGGCTTGCCAGTCATCGACATGCATGCGCAGCAGCGCGTCGCGCTCGACACCCAACATGCGGCAAAACGCCGCATTGGCTTCGAGCACCCGTCCATCGCCATCGAGGATCAGCATGCCGTCGAGCGCGGTGTCGAGGATTGTCCGGCACAGTGCTTCGGGGCTTTGTGCCGCGGCGGGCTGCGCGACGTCACCGGCATCCTGCGTGCGCGGGACGGCCTCGCGGCGCGCCAGCACGGCCACCAGCACCGGCACACCGAGCAGCAGCGCGATGTCGAGTACGCTGGGCGACGCGCCCGCGGCCAGCACCACCACCACGGCCAGTAGCGCCAGGGCCGCCGCCGCCAGCCACGACAGGGCCGCGGCGGCCACTGCGAGCACCGCCAGCAGCACCGGCAGCGGCGTATCGAGCACCGTTACCACCAACGCCGCACCACCAAACGCGATCAGCAAAACGACCAAGGAACGCGCATCGAAAGCGCGCAGCAACAGATCGGGCATCGCGCCGGGGCGTTCGGTATTCAGGGGCGAGCGTTGAGGCTTCATGCGATAACCCGGCAGCGCCGGGCATGCTGAATCAGCCCGACGGAGAGGGCGCGTATACCTCGTACGAAAACGGAGTCTCCAACATACCCCCGCGCATGCTCAAAAGCGCGTAGCGGCCGCGAAACGTCACAAGGATTTACCTGGCAGGCGTGGTTACCAAGCTATCGCGGGCGTGACTGCCAGATGCGTTCGAGGCGTTTGACCGATACCGGCACCGGGGTCTTGAGTTCCTGCGCGAACAGACCGACGCGCAACTCTTCGAGCAGCCAGCGGAAATCGTCGAGAAACGGGTCGCGGGCGCCGGATGCGCGGCTTGCCCGCAGATCGCGCTCGTAATTGCGCAACAGCGCCTGCCAGTTGCGCTGATGATCGGCATCGCGCTCGGGGTTGTTGCGCAGCTTGTCGAGTCGCACGCTCACCGCCTTGAGGTAGCGCGGATAGTGCGACAGGCGCGTCCACGGCACGGTGGCGATGAAGCCGGGCACCAGCAACGCGTCGAGCTGCGCGCGGACGTCTTCGGTCACGCCGTCGAATCCCTTGAGCCCCGCGAGCCGCTTTTCCAGCGCGGTGCGCTCGACCAACAATGCATCGAGCAGGCGCAGCAACTCCTGTGAGACCAAGGTGATGCGCGGCTTGGCGGCCGCGATACGCGCGGCGAAGCTGCCGGCGTCGGTCGGCAGCGGCTCGTCCAGGCAAGTGCTTTCGAGCGTGGCGCGTACCAGTTGATCCTGCAACTCGGCTTCCGTGCCCAAGGTGGCAAAGCGCAACGCCACATCGCGCAGGCCGGGTAGTTTGCGGATCGCCTTGACCTGATCCTTGAGCGCGAGCGCAAACAGCCGCGCCAGACCACCACGGTGAATGCGCGCAGCCTCTTCCGGCGTGTCGCAGGGCCGCAGCGAGACGCTTTCGCCGTCGTCATGCAGTGCCGGGAAACCCACCACCTCGCGGCCGCCGACGCGCAGTTCCATCAACTCGGGCAAGGCACCGAACGACCACGTGGTGAGCCCGCTCAGTGAGGCCGCGCCAACCGCCGCCTCAGCGGAATCGCTGATGCGAGCAGGGGCTTCGACTTCCTCATTGCCCGCCGCGGGCAGATCGGCCGGCGCCAGGCGCGCTTTTTCAAATGCTGCCGCAATCTGCCCGTGAAACCGGCCACGCAACTCGGCCAGGTTGCGCGATTGCGCCAGCACGCGGCCATGCGTGTCGATGACGCGAAAATTCATGAAGCAATGCGGGTTGAGGTTTTCCAGGCGAAACGCGGCGAGCGGCAGCTTGAGACTCACACGCGACTCGACGAAGGCCTGCAGGGCTTCGAGCAACGGCGTTTCGGCGCTCCACTCTTCCGCCACCACCGCTTCGATAAAGGCGGCCACGCTATCGACCATCGGTTGCAGGCGGTGGCGATGTTTTTGCGGCACGGTGCGCAACAGCGCCATCACCTTTTCTTCAAGCAGCCCCGGCACCAGCCATTCGCCGCGCGCCGCGCTCACCTGGTTGAGCATGGTCACCGGCACAGTCAGCGTGACGCCGTCGTCGGCCTCGCCCGGCGCATGCACATAGGCCAGTTTGAGCTTCTGCCCATACACCGCGAGCGTGGGTGGAAAGCGTTCGGTGGTGATGCCTTCGGCCTCGTGCCGCATGAGCTGGTCGCGGTCGAGATAGAGACGTTTCGGCGCATCCGTCTCGGCCGTTTTGCGCCAATTTTCGAAGGCGGCAAGGTCGGTGATGTCGGCCGGAATCTGTGCATCGTAGAAGGCTTCGATGAGCGTCTCGTCCACCAACACGTCGGGGCGCCGCGATTTGTGTTCGAGCCGCTCGATCTCCGCCACCAAGCGACGATTGTGCTTGAGGAAAGCCATGTGGCGCGCCCGCGCCTCGTCGATTTCACCGTGTAACAACCCCTCGCGAATCAGCAGTTCGCGGCACAGCGCCGGGTCGGTGTCACGGTAGCCGACCGGGCGGCGCGCGTAGAGCACGATGCCGTGCAGCGTGCCGCGCTCCCAGGCGCGCACGCTGCCGGTCGATTTGGACCAGTGCGGATCGAACACATGACGCGCGATCAGGTGCGCGCCTACCGCCTCCAGCCACTCCGGTTCGATGCGCGCAATGCAGCGGCCGAACACGCGTGTGGTGTCTATAAGTTCCGCGCAGACGATCCACTTGCCCGCCTTCTTCCCCAGCGATGCGCCGGGGTGCGGCCAGAACTTGATGCCGCGCGCGCCCTGATAGGCGCCGCTCGGGCCGTCGCGGCTGCCCTGCTCTTCCTCGATGCGGCAGCCGACATGACCGAGCAAGCCGGTGAGCAGCGCCTTGTGGATGGCGTCGTAATGCGCCGGCACCGTGTTTTCCTTCCAGCTGTGCTCGGCACACAGGGTGTGCAGCTGACTGTGGATGTCGCGCCATTCACGCATTCGCAGTGGCGACAGGAAGTGCGTCTTGCACCACTGCCGCTGCTTGCTGTTGGTCTGGTGGCGCTGCACTTCGTCGAAGGCTTGCCACAGGTTCCAGAACCACAGGAATTCCGACTGCCGATCCTGCTCGCCGCCGCGGAACAGCGCGTGCCGCTGGTCGGCGGTGCCGGCCTGCTCCTGCGGGCGCTCGCGCGCATCCTGCACCGACAAGGCGGCGGCGATCACCAACACCTCGCGCAGGCAGCCATGATCGCGCGCGGCGAGAATCATGCGGCCGACCTTGGGGTCGATCGGCAGGCGCGCCAATTCGCGACCGAGCGGCGTCAGCTCACGCGCGTCGTCCACCGCACCCAGTTCGTTGAGCAACAGGTAGCCGTCGGTGATCATGCGCGGCGGCGGCGGGTCGAGAAAGGGGAAGTCTTCCACCGCGCCGAGGCCGAGCGCCTTCATGCGCAGGATGACGGCGGCGAGCGAAGCGCGCAGGATCTCCGGGTCGGTGTGTGCCGGGCGGCGCTTGAAATCGTCTTCGCCATACAGGCGCAGACACACTCCATCGGCCACCCGGCCGCAGCGCCCGGCGCGTTGCTGTGCCGCGCTCTGCGCGATCGGCTCGATCTGCAACTGCTCGACCTTGTTGCGCACCGAATAACGCTTGACGCGCGCCAACCCGGTATCGACCACATAGCGGATGCCTGGCACGGTGAGCGAGGTTTCCGCCACGTTGGTGGCAAGCACCACGCGGCGCCCGGTCGAGCCGGTGAACACGCGTGTCTGCTCCCGCGCCGACTGCCGCGCGAACAGCGGCAGAATCTCGGTGCCGGCGGCATGGTGCGCCTTGCGCAGGGCTTCTGC
>CBDTZF010000151.1:0-6389 GCA_965364825.1 uncultured Rhodocyclaceae bacterium
CGGCAGGTCGATGCCATAGCGCGTGATGATTTCGAGCGCGTCGGCGCAGGTTGTCGGATCGGCCACGGTCGGGCCGGACGCAATGTCCATCGGGTTGTCGCCGGGCACGTCGGAGATCAGCAGATTGACGACGCGCGCCGGGTGACAGGCGGCGGCGAGACGTCCGCCCTTGATGCCCGACAGGTGACGTCGGACGCAGTTCATTTCGGAGATCGTCGCGCCGGATTTGAGCAGCGCGCGATTGATATTCTGCTTGTCTTCGAGCGTGATGCCATCGCCCGGCAGCGGCAGCAGCGATGAGCCGCCGCCAGAGATGAGGCAGATCACCAGATCGTCGGCAGTGAGCCCTTCGACGAACTCGAGCAGGCGGCCTGCGGCGGCGCGGCCGGCCGCGTCGGGCACGGGGTGAGCGGCTTCGATGATCTCGATACGCTCACACGGAACGGCATAGCCATAGCGGGTGACCACCAAGCCAGTCAGGTCGCCTTTCCAGCTACGTTCGAAGGCCTGTGCCATGGCCGCGGAGGCTTTTCCGGCGCCTATGACCAGTGTGCGGCCCTTTGGCGCTTCAGGTAAAAAGCGCGGAATACAATGTTCCGGCTGGGCCGCATTGACCGCAGCCGTAAACATGTTTGCAAGTAGTTCGCGGGGCGTAATGTCCATGTGTCGTGTCCCTTGCGTGTCAACGCTCGCCAGGCTCAAGGTCGGGTTCGTTGCGTGTCGTATCGATGACGGTCAGCCGCGCGTCCTCAGACGCGCGCCTCACCATTTCTGCGACGCGGACAGACGCCTGTCTGTCCGCGTGCCGCCGGCGTGGCCCGTGATATGAAAAATCAGGCGTTGCCGGTGCAACAAGGTCGAAGGATTACTGGCCGATTTCGAAGTTGGCCATTTTCTCCAGCGCACGCACCATGGCCGAGTGATCCCAAGCGGCGCCGCCGTTTGCGGCGCATGAGTTGAAGAGCTCTTGCGCGGTGGCGGTATTGGGCAGCGAAATACCCAGCTGGCGGGCAGTGGTCAGCGCCAGGTTCAGATCTTTCTGGTGCAACTCGATGCGGAAACCTGGATCAAAGGTGCGCTTGACCATGCGTTCGCCATGTACTTCGAGAATGCGCGAATTGGCAAATCCGCCCATCAGCGCCTCACGCACCTTGCCGGCGTCGGCGCCTGCCTTGGCGGCAAACACTAGGGCTTCGCCGACTGCTTCGATGTTCAGCGCGACGATGATCTGGTTGGCCACCTTCGTGATCTGGCCGTCACCATTGCCCCCGACCAGGGTGATGTTCTTGCCCATCTGTTCGAGGATCGGTTTGACCTTGTCGAAGGTCTCCTGGCTGCCACCGCACATGATGGTCAGGCTGGCGGCCTTGGCGCCGACTTCACCGCCGGACACCGGCGCGTCGATATATTCGCAGCCCAGTTCATTGATGCGCTTGGCGAATTCCTTGGTGGCGACCGGCGAGATCGAGCTCATGTCGATGACGATCTTGCCTTTCGAGATGCCTTTGGCAACGCCGGTCTCGCCGAACAGGACATCTTCAACGTGCGGAGTGTCCGGCACCATCGAGATGATGATGTCAGCTTCACGGGCAACTTCCTCGCTGCTTTCACACTTCTTCGCGCCGGCGTCCAGCAGGTTTTGCGGAAAGGAGCCGTGGGTGTAAGCGAAAAGGGTGTGACCACCTTTAACGAGGTGGGCCGCCATTGGGGCACCCATGATGCCGAGTCCGATAAATCCGATTTTTGCCATGATGATGTTCTCCTTTTATTCGATTCGGGGATGTCTTGCTTATTGATTCGGTTCAGCCCGCGAGTGCCTTCATCCAGCCCAGGCCGGCGCGGGTTTCGCCCGCCGGTTTGTATTCGCAGCCGATCCAGCCGTCATAGCCAATCTTGTCGATGAAGCGGAACAACCACGCGTAGTTGATCTCGCCCGTGCCCGGCTCGTTGCGTCCCGGGTTGTCGGCTAATTGAAGGTGCGAAATGCGCGCCAGATTCTTCTGGATCGTATTCGCCAGCTCGCCTTCCATGCGTTGCGAATGATAGATGTCGTACTGCACGTAAAGGTTGTCCGAGCCGACTTCGTCAAGAATGCCGAGCGCCTGGTCGGTGCGGTTCAGGAAGAAACCCGGAATGTCGTAGGTGTTGACCGGCTCGACCAGCATGCGGATGCCTGCTTCCTTGAGTCGCGGTGCGGCGAAGCGCAGGTTTTCGACAAACGTCGCGCGCACTTTGTCTTCCGACACGTCTTTCGGCGCAATGCCGGCCAGGCAGTTGATCTGCTTGCAGCCCAGCGCGGTGCCGTACTCGATGGCACGACCGACGCCTTCCTGGAATTCACTCACGCGATCCGGATGGCAGGCAATGCCGCGTTCGCCACCTTCCCAGTTGCCGGCGGGCAGGTTGTGAAGCACCTGGGTCAGGCCGTGCTTTTCGAGCTGTTCGACCAGCGCGTCTTTTTCGAAGGCGTAAGGGAACAGGTACTCCACTCCCTTGAAGCCCGCGTCGGCGGCGCCCTTGAAGCGGTCGAGAAAATCGACCTCGTTGAACAGCATCGACAGGTTGGCAGCGAACTTCGGCATTGTTGCGTTCTCCTCTTCGTGTTTTCTATGTCTTGGATCAGTCGAGCAGGGAAATGGCGGTCGGTGCGTCCTGACCCTTTTCAGCCAATTCCTCGAACTCGTTGATGGCGTTGATTTCAGTCCCCATCGAGATGTTGGTGACACGTTCGAGGATGACTTCAACCACCACCGGCACTTTGTGCTCGGCCATCAGTTCCTTGGCCTTGGCAAAGGCCGGGGCGAGTTCTTCCGGTTTGCGCACGCGGATCGCCTTGCAACCGAGGCCTTCGACCACGGCCACATGATCGACACCGTAGTTTTCCAGCTCCGGTGCATTGACGTTCTCGAAGGCCAACTGCACGCAGTAATCCATATCGAAGCCACGCTGCGACTGGCGGATGAGGCCGAGATAGGCGTTATTGACCACCACGTGGATATACGGCAGCTTGAACTGCGCACCCACCGCGAGCTCTTCGATCATGAACTGGAAATCGTAGTCGCCGGAAATTGCTACGACAGGACGCTTCGGGTCCGCCGCAACCACGCCCAGTGCAGCCGGAATCGTCCAGCCGAGCGGGCCCGCCTGGCCGCAGTTGATCCAGTGACGCGGCTTGTACACATGCAGGAATTGCGCCGCGGCGATTTGTGACAGCCCGATGGTGGCGACATAGCAGGTGTCTTTGCCAAACGCGTTGTTCATGCACTGATAGACGCGCTGCGGCTTCATCGGCACATTTTCAAAGTTGGTCTTGCGCTGCATCGTGCGCTTGCGCTCCTGACATTCCTCAGCCCAGGCGCTGCGGTCGCGCAGCTTGCCGGCGGCCTTCATTTCACCGGCCACTTCAATCAGGCTCTTGAGTGCTTCACCGGCGTCGGAGACGATGCCCAGATCGGGGCAGAAAACGCGGCCAATCTGCGTCGGCTCGATGTCGATGTGGACGAACTTGCGCCCTTCCGTATAAACGCCGACCGAACCGGTGTGGCGGTTGGCAAAGCGATTGCCGATACCGAGCACAAAGTCGGAGGCGAGCATCGTTGCGTTGCCATACCGGTGTGCGGTCTGCAGGCCGACCATGCCGGCCATCAACTTGTGATCATCGGGAATCGTGCCCCAGCCCATCAGGGTCGGGATCACCGGTACGCCGACCAGTTCAGCGAATTCCTGCAGGCGGTCGGAGGCGTTGGCGTTGATCACACCACCACCGGATACGATCAGCGGACGCTCGGCGGCGTTCAGCATTTCGAGCGCTTTTTCAACTTGGGCGCGCGTTGCGGCCGGCTTGTAGGCGGGCAGCGGTTCGTAGGTGTCGATATCGAATTCGATTTCCGCCATCTGCACGTCAAACGGCAGGTCGAGCAGCACCGGGCCCGGACGACCCGAACGCATGATGTGGAAAGCTTGCTGGAAAGCGCGCGGCACCAGCGCGGGCTCCATCACGGTGACCGACCACTTGGTCACCGGCTTGGCAATCGCGGCGATGTCGACCGCCTGGAAGTCTTCCTTGTGCATGCGTGCGATCGGCGCCTGGCCGGTCACACACAGGATTGGGATCGAATCCGCGAGGGCAGAATACAAGCCCGTGATCATGTCAGTGCCGGCCGGGCCGGAAGTGCCCAGGCAGACGCCGATGTTGTTCGGATTGGCACGGGTATACCCTTCGGCCATGTGCGAGGCGCCCTCGACGTGGCGAGCGAGCACGTGATCGAAACCGCCCGCCTTTTTCATGGCGGAGTAGAGCGGGTTGATCGCCGCCCCCGGTACGCCGAACACCTTGCCGACGCCTTCCTTTTTCAGAACCGCCGCTGCGGCATCGATTGCTCTCATACGGGCCATGTTGTTCTCCTCCGTTGCGATTGTTGAAGCGATGAACCGAGAATAGACAGAAACCGGGTCGTTTTGAATCCCCGTCGTTATTGTTTCTGTCGATACTTCAGGTATCGACTAAGTGCCGGGTGGATCGTACTTGTTATGATATCGGCACTATTGCGTTGTCGCGATTGCGGATCCACCAGCGATTGAAAAATCACGCCTCGCGGCTAATTTATCAGCGATACCATACTGTTAGTCTCACGCACCATGTAGTGCGAAATCGATATAAGCTGTATTTGAATTTCTGACCCGGGCTGATTTCTGAACCCGCATTGATGTACTGAATCGCAACGACTCCGCGCCACGGAGTTGCTGACCCACCCATGTTGCCAGAGAGGAACACCATGGCCGAACTTACCAATGATCAAAGTCGTCACCTGCGCGCTGCAATCGCGCTCTCGCACACCGCAAAATCCCACGGCAATGGGCCTTACGGCGCTGTGCTGGTCGGGCCGGACGGCACTGTGCTGGCGGAGGCCGAAAATACGCAGGTGACCGAGCGCGACCCGACCGGGCACGCCGAAGCCAATCTCATCCGCGATGCCGCCGCCCGGTACGACGCGCCGGAACTTGAGGCGGCGACACTGTACGCCAGTGCCGAGCCTTGCGCGATGTGCGCCGCCGCGATCTTCTGGAGTGGCATCGGTCGGGTCGTGTATGCGCTCAGCGGCGAGCGCAATCAGGCCTTGCTGCCGGCGGGGGACGCCCTGGGGATTCCCTGCCGCGAAGTTCTGGCGCGCGGTTCGCGTCCGGTCGAAGTTGTTGGGCCAGCGCTCGAAGACGAAGCCGCGAAAGTATTCGACGCATGATGCGTTTTACAAATCGCCCGCCATTTGCGCGCCGCGCTTAGTACTCCGTCAATATCATCTTGACGGAGTACTGAATGGGTCGCTATACCGAAATCCGCAGTTTTTCACTCGTGGCCGAGAAGGGCAGTTTTGCCGCAGCGGCGCTGGTCGAGGGTGTCACGCCGGTGGTCATGGGCCGCCGGCTCGACGCGCTCGAACGGCGCCTTGGCGTACGCCTCATGCACCGATCGACGCGCGGCCTCACGCTGACCGATCTCGGCGGACAGTTTCTGGAGAGCGCGCGTCAGTTGCTCAAGGATTTCGAAGATGCCGAGGCCAGCATCAGCGCCGGACGCGAGACCGTCAGAGGTCATCTGGTGGTGTCCGCGCCGGCGGCCTTCGGGCGCATGCATGTGGCGCCGCACGCGCCAGCCTTCAAGGCGATGCACCCCGATTTGAAGCTGTCGTTCAACTTCACCGACAGCGTGGTTGAACTGGTGCGCGAGGGCTATGACATGGCGCTGCGCATCGGCGAGGTGACCGACCCGAACTACGTGGCCGTCCGCTTGTTCCCAAATCGCCGCGTGGTGTGCGGCACCCCCCGTTATTTCGAACGCCACGGCATTCCGCGCGCGCCGGAAGACCTCACCCGCCACAACTGCCTCGCCTTCAACCTCCAGGGCGGACAGCAGCGCGGCTGGAGTTTCCTGCGGGACGGCAAACCGGTCTCAGTGCGCGTGGATGGCGACATGGACTGCAATGATGGCGAATTGCTCTATGGCTGGGTCAAACAGAGCCTCGGCATCGGGTGGCGCTCCACCTGGGAGATTCAGCCCGAACTCAAGCGCGGCGAACTGGTGACCGTGCTCGACGAATACGCCGTGCCCAGCTACGACATCCAGGCGGTGTATCCACAGCAACGCTACCTACCCGCCAAAATCCGCCATTTCATCGATTACCTCAAAGCGATCTACAACACGCCCGGGTATTGGGAAGCGGACGCGCGCTAGGGCAGTTTTTCGATGTGTTTGGAAATCAAGCGGCAACCGACATGGGAGAACTTCTGTACCTGCGGGAGCGTAGCCACTGAAATTGTGGTCCCCACCCGAGGCGTCGGTTCTGGATTCCGGCCTGCGCCGGAATGAGTGCGCCCGTGAAGGCGCGACAACA
>CBDTZF010000152.1:0-6346 GCA_965364825.1 uncultured Rhodocyclaceae bacterium
CATCGCTGTGTTTTTCGCGCCAGAATCTGCCATTCCAGTCGCGCGACGCGGCGCAAGTGAAAGCCATCCGTCAGGGCGGCTATGTACTCTCGGAAGCAGGCAATGCGGCACAAGGCAAACAGCCGCACGCGGTCATCATCGCCACCGGCTCGGAAGTCGCGCTTGCCATCGCCGCGCAAAAGACACTGGCGGACGCCGGCACTCATGTGCGTGTGGTGTCGATGCCGAGCACCAACGTTTTCGACCGGCAGGAATCCGCCTACAAGGCCTCGATCCTGGTGGCCGGCGTGCCGAGGGTGGCGATCGAAGCGGGCGTCAGCGACTTCTGGCGCAAGTATGTCGGCCTCGAAGGTGCGGTGATCGGTGTCGACCGC
Organism: uncultured Rhodocyclaceae bacterium; assembly: GCA_965364825.1. Taxonomy (GTDB): domain Bacteria; phylum Pseudomonadota; class Gammaproteobacteria; order Burkholderiales; family Rhodocyclaceae; genus Nitrogeniibacter. The sequence goes on from CBDTZF010000152.1 coordinate 375, forward strand.
TTTGGCGAATCGGCACCTGCCGGCGAACTGTTCGAGATGTTCGGCATCACCAGCGAGGCGGTCGTCAATGCGGTACGCACGCTGGTCGGCTGAAGACGGCCCAAACACTTCATTGGATTTCACTGAAACAAGAGAAGGACTTACGCTATGAGCATCAATGTCGCCATCAACGGCTATGGACGGATCGGACGCTGCACGCTGCGCGCCATTTACGAGCTCGGCCTGCGCGAAGAATTCAAGGTGGTTGCGATCAACGCCAGCGGCAGCATCGAGACCAATGCCCACCTGACGCAGTACGACACCACGCACGGCCGCTTCGCATTCCCCGTCAGTATTGAGGGTGAAGACGCGATCGTGGTCGATGGTGACCGCATCCCGTACTTCTCCACCAAGAATCCGCTCGACATCAACTGGGGCGAACTGGGTGTCGACGTACTGCTCGAATGCACCGGCGCCTACAACTCCAAGGCAAAAGCGGATGTGCTGCTCAGCCAGGGCGCGAAGAAGGTGCTGATCTCCGCGCCGGGTGGCGAAGATGTGGACGCCACCATCGTGTATGGCGTCAATCACGACATCCTGAGCGCCGACATGACCGTCGTCTCCAACGCCTCGTGCACCACCAACTGCCTGGCGCCGGTCGCCAAGGTGCTGCAGGACAACATCGGCATCAAGCAGGGCCTCATGACCACGGTGCACGCCTACACCAACGATCAGGTGCTGCTGGACGTGCGTCACAAGGATCTGCGCCGTGCGCGTGCCGCCGCGCAGAACATCATCCCCACCAAAACCGGCGCCGCCAAGGCCGTCGGCCTGGTGATGCCGGAACTGAAGGGCAAGGTCGACGGCTTTGCACTGCGCGTACCGACGATGAACGTGTCGCTGGTCGACCTCACCTTCACCGCCGAGCGCGCCACCAGCGTTGAGGAAATCAACGATCTCATGAAGGAAGCGGCAAACGGCGCGCTCAAAGGTGTGCTGGCCGTCAACGAGGCCCCGTTGGTGTCGGTGGATTTCAACCACGACAGTCACTCGTCCATCTTCGACGCCACGCAAACGCGCGTCGTCGATGGCACGCTGGTCAAGGTGCTGGCCTGGTACGACAACGAGTGGGGCTACTCCTGCCGCATGCTTGACGCCGCACGCGCCTTCGTGCAAGCGAAGTAAACGCTCACCGGGGCGCCAATTGGCGCCTCGCTTTCCTTGGAATCAGGCACTCGCCGCGCATGCCCCTACGTATTGCCATTAACGGATATGGCCGCATCGGCCGGTGTTTTCTGCGCGCCGTGCATGAATCGGCCGCTTGCGACGGCTGCCGCGTGGTCGCCATCAACGAGCCGGCCGATCTGGCGAGCATCGAATACCTCACCCGCTTCGATTCGACCCACGGTCGTTTCCCCGGCGTGGTCGATATCGCCGATGGTGGGTTGCGCATCGACGGCGAAGCGGTGCGCATCACGCATGAATTGACGCCCGAAGCGGTCGACTGGGCAAGTATGGAACTCGACGTTCTGGTTGAATGCTCCGGTCAATACGGCACACGCGCCGAGCTGCAGCGTTTTGTGGACGCGGCCTGCCCGCGCGTTTTGCTCTCTCATCCTGCGCTGAGCGCCGAGGATGTCGACGCCACCATCGTCTTCGGCATCAATCACGAGACGCTGCGTGGCGACGAGCGCATCGTCTCCAATGCCTCATGCACCACAAATGCGGTGGTGCCGGTACTCGACCTCCTCGACACCGCGATCGGCGTCGATTACGCGGTGCTGACCACGCTGCACTCGGTCATGAACGATCAGCCACTGATCGACGGCTATCATCACACCGACCTGCGCCGCACGCGCTCGGCGATGCAATCGATCATCCCGGTTTCGACCGGACTGGCGCGCGGCGTCGAGCGCCTGCTGCCGCAACTGACTGGCCGCATCCAGGCCAAGGCGATTCGCGTGCCGACGCTCAACGTCTCGGCCATCGAATTGACATTGACCACGCGCCGGCCGGTGACCGTCGACGAGATCAACCGCCTGCTGGCCGACGCCACCCACACGCGCTACCGCAACCTGCTCGCCTACACCGAGCGCGAACATGCCTCGATCGACTTCAATCACGACCCCCACTCCGCGATCATCGATGGCGGTCAGACGCGCGTCAGCGGCGACTCTTTGGTCAGCCTGCTGTTGTGGTTCGACAACGAGTGGGGCTTTGCCAGCCGCATGGTCGATGTGCTCCACCATTGGCAGGCGAAGTGGTCCGCCACGGCAACGCGCTAGCTCGCTCCGAATCCCATTCTTCCGTTCAGGAAACAGCCCAAATGAAAGTCAAGAAGCTCGATGAACTGGATGTTGCGGGCAAGCGCGTCCTGATTCGCGCCGACCTCAACGTGCCTCAAGACGAAGCCGGCAACATCACCGAAGATACGCGCATCCGCGCCTCCATTCCGTCGATCCGCTACTGCCTCGACCGCGGCGCTGCGCTGATGGTGGTCTCCCATCTGGGGCGGCCGACGGAAGGCAAACTCTCGGCGGACGATACGCTCATGCCGGTCGCGGTGCGCCTCGGCCAGCTCATCAACAAACCGGTCAAGCTGATCACCGACTGGGTCGACGGCGGCTTTGAGGTCAAGCCGGGCGAAATTGTCTTGCTCGAGAACTGCCGCGGCAATGTCGGCGAGAAGAAGAACGACGAAACGCTGGCGCGCAAGGTCGCTGCACTGTGCGACATTTACGTCAATGACGCCTTCGGCACCGCCCATCGCGCCGAGGCTACCACTGCGGGTGTGGCACGTTTCGCGCCAGTGGCCTGCGCCGGTTTGCTGATGGGCGCCGAGATCGACGCGCTCACCAAAGCCACCGATAACCCGGCGCGCCCGATGGTGGCAATCGTCGGTGGCGCGAAGGTGTCGACCAAGCTGACCATCCTGCGCACGCTGGCCGAAAAGGTCGATCAACTCATCGTTGGCGGCGGCATCGCAAACACCTTTTTGCTCGCCTCTGGCAAGCGCATCGGCGAATCGCTCGCCGAGCCGGAACTGGTCAAGGAAGCGCAGATCATCATGGACATGATGCGCGAGCGCGGTGCCGAAGTACCCTTGCCAGTGGACGTGGTGGTGGCCGACGAAGTGTCGGCGCTGGCGCGCGCCAACCGAATCCCGGTCGACAATGTCGGCCCGACCGACCGCATTCTCGACGTTGGCCCGAAGAGTTCGGCCCGCCTTGCCGACATCATTGCGCACGCCGGCACTATCGTCTGGAACGGCCCGGTTGGCGTATTCGAGTACGCGCAATTTGCCGGCGGCACCAAGATGATGGCGTCGGCGATCGCGCACTCGCAGGCATTCACGATCGCCGGCGGCGGCGATACGCTGGCCGCCATCGCCAAGTTCAATATTGCCGACGACGTCGGCTATATCTCCACCGGCGGCGGCGCCTTTCTCGAATTCCTGGAAGGCAAAACCTTGCCAGCGATTGCGGCGCTCGAAGCGCGCTACGACGGCTGAGCGCGACCGTCAAGACAGAAAAAGCGGCTCACGGGCCGCTTTTTCTGTTTGAAGAATCCAAAACCGGCGAGGCATTCCGCCTCGCCGGCTCGCTCACTGTGGCGGCATCAGTTCTGCCGCCAGAGGTTTGCGCCGATAGGACTCGCCGGGGGGATAGTTCGTCGCCAGATAATCCAGAATCTGCCCCTCCATCACCGGTTCGAAGGTCCACAGACCCTGCGTTTTCTGCATCCAGCGGATGATGCTCTCCCAGGTCTTGCGCGTGCCGCGCTGGGCGGTGACCAGTTTCGACGAATGGCACACCGTACATTGCGCCTTCACGATCTCCCAATTGTCATCCATGATAAAACCCGATTCGGGATCAACGTCCTGGGCTGCTGCCGCAAGGCTGAAACAGCACAGCGCGGCAATCGCCGTTCCTCTCAAGATCGTTTTCATGCCTCACACCACCTTCACCGCAATGCGATGGCACGAGTTGTTGAGATAACCCCGCGGGTTCCATTGCGGCATCACCATCGGTTGCGAGGCCCCATTGCTGTCGACGGCCCGCGCCCACACCTCGTAATAGCCGATGGTCGGGAAGCGCACTTCGGTATTCCAGTGCTGCCAGGCGATCGGGTTCACCGGCCGGGTCAGATCCGCCTTTTGCCAGGTTTCGCCAAAATCGATCGACACGAACACTTCGTTCACCTCGAGATCACCCGCCCACGCGTGCCCGCGCACCGCGAAGGCATCGACCTGAGGCGCCACGACACCTGATTCGGGGAAGGTGACGAGTGATTTGACCGGCATCGACTCGATGATGACCATGTCCTCGTCAGGCACTTCGGTTCCCGGCGCCACCGGGTGCTTCGGCACACGATAGGACTGCCCGCTCATCTTCGGACCTTCGTGCACCTTGTTGTCGATAACGATTTTTTTCAGCCATTTACCCGAGGTCGACCCCGGCCAGCCGCCGCACACCAGACGCAGGGGATTGCCATTGAGCGCGGGGATGTCTTCACCGTTCATCGCCCAGGCGACCAGCGTCTCGTCAGCGAGCGCTTTTTCCATCGGCACGCCACGCGAAATCACCACCTTCTCGGGATCCCCGCTGAGGTGGGTATCGGCGCCGTAGTAGCCAATGTATACGGCGTCATCCTTGATTCCGCAGGCTTGCAACACGTCGCGCAGACGCACCCCGGTAAACTCGGGGCAGCCAACTGCGCCCTGCCCCCACTGGTTACCTTTGGCCGGCGGACTGACTTCACCCCGGCCGTTGCCCCCACATTCGATCTGCAGTTGATAGGTGTGGTTTTCGAAGCGCTCCTTGAGTTCGGCGATGGTGAAAGTGGTGGGCTTCTCGCAGGAGTCGCCGGCGATTTCGAGTGTCCAGGTTGCTGGATCGACCTTGCTCTCGTCGGGCGGAACGCCGTTGTTACGCACAAACATGCGGCTGACCGGCGTGATCTTGTCGTCGAGCAGATGCGGCGGCGTTTCGGCATTGATCGGCCGGTCGTTGAGGATGGTCAGCCCCTCTCGGCCCGGAATGACAAAGGGCTCGGTGGTGGCGGCAAGCGCCGCCGGAATGAGCCCACCCGGCATTTTGTCCCAGAACGGAATTTGCGCGCCGACCGCGGTCGTCATGGCGAGCAAACCGGTTTTCTTCAGAAAACCGCGACGACTGGAGGGGTCAACCTTGCGCCCCCACACCAGCCAATCCGCGCGTTGCGGATCCTCGGCGTAGAGTTCGTGAATTCCTTTTTCCTGTCTTTTTTTGGTCATTTATTAGTCTCCGGCTCCTGTTGGGGGTATTACCTGGTTGCGACTGGATCAGGCTAGACTCGCAGGAATGGCGGGTCAACGCCAATATAGAACGTTCTTGCTCGATAATCGAGATGCGATGCCACCCAAGCGAGTTCGCTGGTGACGCCGCAATACCCTGTAACGCAAGGGCGCCCTGCCAAAATGACGACCAACGACCCGCGCCGGCACGCACCACGGTAAAATGCCGCCATTTCCCCCACCGCACCGCGTGGCCGATCCGGCCCGCTGCGCAAACCCAAAAGTTTTCAGGAGACACACCATGCCGCTCGTATCCATGCGACAGCTTCTCGATCATGCCGCCGAGAACGGTTACGGTCTGCCCGCCTTCAACGTCAACAACCTGGAGCAGGTCCAGGCCATCATGGAAGCCGCCAGCGAGATGGACAGCCCGGTGATCATGCAGGCCTCCGCCGGCGCCCGCCGTTATGCTGGCGAAGCGTTCCTGCGCCACCTCATCGACGCCGCGGTCGAGGCCTATCCGCACATCCCCATTGTCATGCACCAGGATCACGGCCAGTCGCCCGCCATCTGCCTGAGCGCGATGCGCTCCGGCTTCACCTCGGTAATGATGGACGGCTCGCTGCTCGAAGACGGCAAGACCCCGTCGAGCTATGAATACAACGTTGAGGTCAGCCGCAAGGTGGTCGAGATGGCCCATGCCATCGGCGTCACGGTC
>CBDTZF010000153.1:0-6317 GCA_965364825.1 uncultured Rhodocyclaceae bacterium
GTACAAGGATTACGTCTGAGCTGAGTTCAAGAGCCCTCGCCAAAAGCGGGGGCTTGAACCGACCGGCGTCAGTCCGGCGGTTCCCTCCTCTCATTCCCTCTCTCCCTTTTGGGGATGAGCCTTTGCCGGGGCCCGGGTGCATGCACCACGGGTTGCCGGCGATTTTTTTGCACGCTATCGTGCAACGCACGTGAGGCATCGAATCATGAATCCACTCGTCCGGATTATCGAAACCGCGCGCAAGTCACCCGCCCGCATCGCATTATCGGAAGGCGACGACGCACGCGTGCTCGAAGCAGCCGTGCGCGCGACCAGCGAAGGCATTGCGCGCATCGTGCTGGTGGGCGACCGCGCCGCGATCACACGTCTTGCCGAGGAACGGAAACTCGACCTCAACGGCATCGAGTTTCACGATCCGTCCGACGCGCCGGGCCAGCAGGCGCTGGTGCAAACCTACTTCGAGCTGCGCAAACACAAGGGCGTAACCCTCGAAAAAGCCCAGGCCGCCGCCAGCGATCCGCTGACCTGCGCCAACCTGCTGGTGCGCAACGGCGACGTCGACGGCACGGTATCCGGCGCGGTACGCACCACACCGGACGTCGTGCGCACCGCAATCCAGGTCATCGGTACGCACCCCTCGTTCAAGCTGGTCTCAAGTTTCTTTCTGATGGTGTTCGACGAACCGCATCACACCCGCAAGGGCGGAATGATTTTTTCCGATTGCGGACTGGTGGTGGACCCCACTGCCGAGGAGCTGTCGGAAATCGCCATGGCCGCGTCGGACAGTGCCCGCAGCCTGCTCATGGAAGAGCCGCGCGTTGCGATGCTGTCCTTCTCGACCAACGGCAGCGCCTCGCACCCGAACGTCGAAAAGGTCGCGGAAGCCACACGTCTGGTGCGGACACAACGCCCGCAACTGGCGATCGATGGCGACGTGCAACTCGACGCCGCGATCATTCCGGACATTGCCGCGCGCAAACTGCCCGATTCGCAAGTCAAGGGCAATGCCAACGTGCTGGTGTTCCCCAACCTCGACGCCGGCAACATCGGCTACAAACTCGCCGAACGCATTGGCGGCGCAATCGCTCTCGGTCCCTTGCTGCAAGGGCTGGCGAAACCCGCGAACGACCTCTCGCGCGGCTGCAATTCCGAGGACGTTTACTACGTGATCGCCATCACCGTGATGCAGGCACTGGCGGCCTCAGAGAACACAGGCGCAAGTGAGACCTCGCGAAGGTGAGCGTCGAGGCGCTCGCCGCGGTGCTCGCTTTTATCGCACTGGGAACCTACTTCCAGACGGTCACGGGATTCGGATTTGGCATGATCGCGATTGGCGCAACCAGTGGTCTGGGTCTGACTTCAGTCGCTGTCGTGGCGGCGGCGGTCAGCCTGTTGACACTACTCAATGGCGCTGTGGCGCTAAAAGGCCGCTTCCATCATGTCGACCGCCCGGCCGTACTCGCCGTGTTGCTGGGCGTTGTGCCCGCAACGATCGCGGGCGTGATGCTTCTGAACTACCTGAGCGAGTCCGCGGCGATACTGCTCAAATTCCTGCTGGGCGGCGTAGTTGCTTTCAGCGGCGCGCTCTTTGCCATGCGCCCGACGCAGCGCGAGCTGCGCTCGCACAACGCCGGCTTCTTCACCAGTGGCGTACTCGCAGGCTTGATCGGCGGCGCGTTTGGCATACCGGGGCCACCCATCATCCTGCATTTCTATCGTCAGCCGATGGAACCGATGGTGGTGCGCAGCATGCTAATTCTGATTATTGCGGTGGCGTCAGCCATGCGCACAATTTTCGTCGGCTTTCAGGGGGGCCTGACCTACGACGTATGGCTGATCACTGGTCTGGCGGCGATACTGGTCGTGCTCGCCACCGCGGCCGGGCGGCGCTTTCCTCCCCCGTTGCCGCCGGTCGTGATGCGCCGCATTGCATTCAGCGTATTGATATTCATCGGCGTGAGCCTGATGGCTACAGCGATCTCGGAATGGGGGCTCATCGCGTGATGTGCGACACGTCGACTCCTATTCCGCCGCACCGTTGCCGTGCACGTAACGGCGATGTCGATGGCACACAATGTCGACGACACGGTATCAGGCGCGGTGCCTACCACGCCGGATGTGGAGCGCACCGCCATTCAGGTGATCGGTGCGCACCCCTCGTTCAAGCTGGTCTCAAGTTTCTTTCTGATGGTGTTCGACGAACCGCATCACACCCGCAAGGGCGGAATGATTTTTTCCGATTGCGGACTGGTGGTGGACCCCACTGCCGAGGAGCTGTCGGAAATCGCCATGGCCGCGTCGGACAGTGCCCGCAGCCTGCTCATGGAAGAGCCGCGCGTTGCGATGCTGTCCTTCTCGACCAACGGCAGCGCCTCGCACCCGAACGTCGAAAAGGTCGCGGAAGCCACACGTCTGGTGCGGACACAACGCCCGCAACTGGCGATCGATGGCGACGTGCAACTCGACGCCGCGATCATTCCGGACATTGCCGCGCGCAAACTGCCCGATTCGCAAGTCAAGGGCAATGCCAACGTGCTGGTGTTCCCCAACCTCGACGCCGGCAACATCGGCTACAAACTCGCCGAACGCATTGGCGGCGCAATCGCTCTCGGTCCCTTGCTGCAAGGGCTGGCGAAACCCGCGAACGACCTCTCGCGCGGCTGCAATTCCGAGGACGTTTACTACGTGATCGCCATCACCGTGATGCAGGCACTGGCGGCCTCAGAGAACACAGGCGCAAGTGAGACCTCGCGAAGGTGAGCGTCGAGGCGCTCGCCGCGGTGCTCGCTTTTATCGCACTGGGAACCTACTTCCAGACGGTCACGGGATTCGGATTTGGCATGATCGCGATTGGCGCAACCAGTGGTCTGGGTCTGACTTCAGTCGCTGTCGTGGCGGCGGCGGTCAGCCTGTTGACACTACTCAATGGCGCTGTGGCGCTAAAAGGCCGCTTCCATCATGTCGACCGCCCGGCCGTACTCGCCGTGTTGCTGGGCGTTGTGCCCGCAACGATCGCGGGCGTGATGCTTCTGAACTACCTGAGCGAGTCCGCGGCGATACTGCTCAAATTCCTGCTGGGCGGCGTAGTTGCTTTCAGCGGCGCGCTCTTTGCCATGCGCCCGACGCAGCGCGAGCTGCGCTCGCACAACGCCGGCTTCTTCACCAGTGGCGTACTCGCAGGCTTGATCGGCGGCGCGTTTGGCATACCGGGGCCACCCATCATCCTGCATTTCTATCGTCAGCCGATGGAACCGATGGTGGTGCGCAGCATGCTAATTCTGATTATTGCGGTGGCGTCAGCCATGCGCACAATTTTCGTCGGCTTTCAGGGGGGCCTGACCTACGACGTATGGCTGATCACTGGTCTGGCGGCGATACTGGTCGTGCTCGCCACCGCGGCCGGGCGGCGCTTTCCTCCCCCGTTGCCGCCGGTCGTGATGCGCCGCATTGCATTCAGCGTATTGATATTCATCGGCGTGAGCCTGATGGCTACAGCGATCTCGGAATGGGGGCTCATCGCGTGATGTGCGACACGTCGACTCCTATTCCGCCGCACCGTTGCCGTGCACGTAACGGCGATGTCGATGGCACACAATGTCGACGACACGGTATCAGGCGCGGTGCCTACCACGCCGGATGTGGAGCGCACCGCCATTCAGGTGATCGGTGCGCACCCGTCGTTCGAGCTGGTTTCCAGTTTCTTCCTGATGGTGTTCGACGAACCGCACCACACTCGCAAGGGCGGCATGATTTTTTCCGATTGCGGTTTGGTGGTGGATCCGACCGCCGACGAGTTGTCGGAAATCGCCATGGCCGCCTCGGACAGTGCCCGCAGTCTGCTCATGGAAGAGCCGCGCGTTGCCATGCTGTCGTTGTCGACCAACGGCAGCGCCTCGCACCCGAATGTCAAAAAAGTGGCGGAAGCCGCCCGCCTGGTGCGCGCGCAGCGACCGCAATTGGCCGTCGACTGCGACGTGCAGCTCGACGCCGCGATCATTCCGGATATTGCTGCGCGCAAACTGCCCGATTCGCAAGTCAAGGGCAATGCCAATATGCTGGCTTTCCCAACCTCGATGCCGGCAACATCGGCTACAAACTCGCCGAACGCATTGGCGGCGCGATCGCTCTCGGTCCGCTGTTACAGGGCTTGGCGAAACCGGCCAACGACCTCTCGCGAGGTTGCAATGTCGACGACGTCTATTACGTGATAGCAATCACCGTGATGCAGGCCCTGGCCGCAAAAGACGCGGCGACATGACAGCTCAGGTGCTCGAATGAGCACCGAAACGCTCGTCGCGATCCTCGCCATAATTGCGATCGGAACCTATTTCCAGACGGTCACCGGCTTCGGATTCGGCATGATCGTGATCGGCATGGCGAGCGGGCTGGAACTGGTCGCCGTGCCGGTCATCGCGGCGGTTATCAGCCTGTTGACGCTGGTCAACAGCGGCGTGGCGCTCAAGGGCCGGCTCCATCATATCGACTGGCCGGCGGCACGCGCCGCGCTGGTCGGCGCCGTGCCTTCCGTAGTCGCCGGTGTCATGTTGCTTGACTACTTGAGCGTGACCGCCGCCACACTGCTCAAATTCCTGCTCGGCGTGGTTATCGCCTTCAGCGGCATTGTTTTTGCGCTGCGCCCGACACCGCTCGCGAAGCGTTCGCACGATGCCACATTTCTGCTGTCGGGCGTTTTCTCAGGTGTGTTTGCCGGCCTGTTCGGCGTCGCCGGCCCGCCGGTGATCCTTCATTTCTACCGCCAGCCGATGGAACTGCTGGTGGTGCGCAACATGCTGATCCTGATCTTTGCGTTCACTTCCGCGATCCGCGCGATCTATGTCGGCATCCAGGGCGGTCTGACCTCGGACGTCTGGCTGATCAGCGCGCTCGGCGTGGCGCTGGTTGTGTTGGCTACGATGGCCGGCAGACGCTTTCCCCCGCCGCTTGCGCCCAACACCATGCGTCGGTTTGCTTTCGGCGTGCTGATCCTCATCGGTGCGAGCCTCATCCTGGCGGCGGCGACCGAATGGCAACAAGCCGCCTGATACACCTTGGTAGTGCGCGGTATCGGATCACTGGTCTGCCGGAAAACACATGTGCTCACTCAAGATGAAATTCTTCTGAGAGCGGTCATCCGTGACGTCATGCTGATATTTCCAGCAGCAGCTCCTTGGCGTTGATCGGCGTGCCGGAGCTCACATGCACGGCCCGGACCACGCCCTCGCGCTCGGCGCGGATGGCGACTTCCATCTTCATTGCCTCAAGCGTCATCAGCGTGTCGCCGCGATGCACCGTCTGGCCGACACGCACCGCAACGCTGCTCACCATGCCAGGCATGGGGGCGCCGACATGATCCGGATTGCCTTCTTCGGCGAGTGGCCGTGCATCGGTTTTCGCCAATCCGGTGCGACCGATCTTGACCACGCGGGGCTGCCCGTTGAGTTCGAAGAACAGCTTGACGTGGCCGTCGTCGGTCTCGCCGCGGGCGACCAGCCGGATGACCAGGGTCTTGCCGCGCTCGATTGACACCACCACCTCTTCGCCATCGTCGAGACCATTGAAGAAGGCCGGCGTGGGCAACATCGACACGTCGCCGTAAAGCGCTTCGTGAGCGGCATAATCCTTGAAGACCTTGGGATACATCGTCCACGACGCCAGGTCGGCATCGCTCAGGCTGCGCCCAATCTGCGCTTCGGCCTCGCTGCGCATCTGTTCGAAATCCGCCGCAGGCAGGGAATCTCCGGCGCGGCCGGGCAGCGGCGGCTGATCGCCCAGCACTTTGCGCTGCATGTCGACCGGGAAGCCTTCGGGCGGAAATCCGAGTTCGCCGCGAAACATCTGCACGACCGACTCCGGGAAGGCAATTTCCCGGTCCGGCGAGGTCACGTCGGCGGGCGTGAGTTCGTTCGTCACCATGAACAAAGCCATGTCACCGACCACCTTGGAGGTCGGCGTCACCTTGACGATGTCGCCGAACAGCAGGTTCACCTGTGCGTAGGCTTCACACACTTCAGCCCAGTGATGCTCGATCCCGATCGACCGGGCCTGCTCGCGCAGGTTGGTGTATTGCCCGCCAGGCATTTCGTGGTGATAGACATCGGAACTGCCCGAGCGGAGTTCGGGCTCGAAGGCCGAGTAATAGCGGCGCACGCCCTCCCAGTAGCGCGATAGCGCATGCAGATCGTTCAGCTCGACGCCGGGGTCGCGCTCGCTACCGGCCAGTGCGGCGACGATGGAGCCCAGGTTCGGCTGCGAGGTCAAACCACTGAGAGAATCGAGCGCGCCGTCGACCGCATCGCACCCGGCCTCCGCCGCCGCCA
>CBDTZF010000154.1:0-6283 GCA_965364825.1 uncultured Rhodocyclaceae bacterium
ATCGCTGTGCTCTATCTGTTACACCCGTATCTCGGTCTGCTGGTGTTGCTCGGCGTGATTGCCTTGCTGGCGCTGGCGATCGCAAATCAGTACGTGACGCGCAACATCGTAAAAACATCGGACGCGGCGCGTCGCGAGACGCTCGATTCAGCCGCCAGCTACGTGCGCAACGCCGATGTGATTCAGGCCATGGGCATGCAAACGGCGGTGCTCGACAAGTGGCGTGTGCAGCATGATGCGTCGCTCGCCAGATCGCATGAAGGCAGCGCCATCACGGCGCGTCTCGCCTCGCTGGCCAAACTGACGCGGTTGTTGCTTCAGGTCGCGGTGATCTGTTTGTCGGCCTGGCTGATTCTGCAGGCCGAAATGACGGGCGGATCGTTGATTGCCTGTGTGCTGCTGTTCCGCCGCGCGGTGTCGCCGCTGGAGCAGTCGATCGCGTCCTGGGAGTCAGTCATCAAGGCGCGCTCGTCATTGAAGAACGTCGGTTTTTACCTCGATCGTGCCCCCACGCTGGAAGCGGTCGAGAGTCTGCCGACACCGAATGGTGCCTTGTTGGTCGAGCGCGTGAGCTACCGCCATTCGGGGGTGCGCAAGGCGGTGCTGAACCGCGTAACGTTTCAAGCCGATCCCGGCGATGTGGTGGCGATCGTCGGCGAAACCGCGGCCGGCAAGAGCACGCTGACGCGCATTCTGGTCGGCTTGAGCGAGCCGGCCTCGGGTCGCGTCACGCTCGATGGCTTCGATCTTAAACACTGGCCACCCGAAGAACTGGGCCGACATATCGGCTATCTGCCGCAGGACGTGGAACTGTTTCCGGGCACCATTCGCGAGAACATTGCCCGCCTGCAAGACGGTGATATCGACAAGGTGATTGAGGCGGCCCGGCTGGCGAATGCGCACGAACTCATCCAGCGCCTGCCCGATGGCTATGACACCGACATCGGCGAAGACGGCAACCACCTCTCTGGCGGGCAGCGCCAGCGCATCGCGCTTGCCCGCGTTTTCTACGGTTCGCCGCGCCTCGTGGTGCTCGACGAGCCGGATGCCAATCTCGACGTGGACGGCCGCGCCGCGCTGGTGCTGGCCTTGCGCAACCTGAAAGAACAGGGCGCGATCGTCATCCTGATCACCCACCAACCCGATGCACACCAGTTTGTCGATCGCGTGCACGTGCTGCGAAATGGCGCGCTCGAAACGGTGAATACTGAAGACTCCAAGCATGAAAGCGTGGTTCACAAACTCAAGCGGAGTTAACGCCGCCCCTGGGGTGGCGGACGTAGCCCCACCGATGGCGGACGCCGCTCCCGCGATGGCGGCCGATGCGCTGCCACCGGGTGTGCCCCGGCCGGCTGCCGGATCGAAGAATGCGTCGTTGGCAGCCTGCTTCGACTACAAGTCGGACATTCGGCTCGGTTATGGCCTGATCGCTTTCATCATGGTGCTGATGTTCGCCGTGGCGGGAACCGTGCCTTTGTCGAGCGCCGCGATTGCACCGGGCGTGGTCGGAGTGGCGGGCCAGAAGAAGAGCATCCAGCATCTGGAGGGCGGCATCGTCAGCAACATTCATGTTAGCGATGGCGATCTGGTGACTGCGGGCCAGACGTTGGTCGAACTCAACGATGTCCAGCCTCGCGCGGCTTACGAAGAGCTGCGCATCCGGCTCGTGCAGGCGAAGGCCGAATTGCTGCGCTGGCATGCCGAACAACAGGGCAAGAGCGACATCGATACCGGACAGTGGGTGCGCGTCTACGCTGACGACCCGACGTTCCTGACGGCGATCCAGACGCAGCAGGAGGTGATGCGCAGCCGCCTCACGGTATTCAACGAGAAGCTGGCCAATTTCAGCCACCAGATTGCGCAGGCCAAAGAGCAGATCAACGGGCGCATGGCGCGCATTGCAAATCTGCGCAAACAATTGCATCTGGTCGACGCGGAGCTAGACGAGTATCTCAGGCTCAAGGAATCCGGCATGACCACGCGCAAGCAGTTATTCGACTTGCGACAGGAGCGCGCCCAGATCGACGTGCAACTGGACGACAGCGTATCGACCATGGCGGTGGCAAAACAACTGGTCGCCCAATTCGACTCGCAAATACTCGAACTGCGTGGCATGCGCATGCAGGAATCGGCCGAGAATCTTGACCGCCTGCGCGACGAGATCGGACAGCTCGAGCAGCAAGGCGCGGCCGCCGGGAATCAACTCCAGCGTGTCGTCATCAAGTCACCGATATCGGGTTTCGTGGTCAATTCCATCGTGCATACGACCGGTGGTGTGGTGACACCCGGTCAGGTGATTATGGAGATCATTCCAACCAACGAAGCCCTGATCATCGATGTCAAGGTCGACCCCAAAGACCGCAACTCGCTTCAAGTGGGTCAGGACGCGGAGATCCGTTTCAACGCCTTCGATCGACGCAACACCGAACCGGTCAAAGGCAAGGTCACGGTCATCTCGGCCGATCGTCTGCTCGATCCCGTGGCCCAGACGCCCTATTACAAAACATCGATTGCACTGACCGAAGATCCGTCGGTCAAGCTCGGCGGCGCCGTGCTGCACCCCGGTATGCAAGCCGAGGCGGTCATCGTCACCGGTGACCGCACTGTCCTGAGCTATCTCGTCGCGCCGCTGACGCGCAGCTTGAATCGCGCGTTCCGCGAAGAATAGGCCACAGACCACGAATGCCAGTCAAAAAGAAAGTCGCCGCGTCAAAACAGAAGCGCAAGAGCAAAAGCAGCGCCGACGACAAGATCGCCCGCCGAAAAAAGGCGCTGACCGCCGCATGTCAATCGCTGCTGCAATGCAAAGTGAGCAGCGTTGACTATCCTGGCGGGCGCAGCCGGGAATCATTGCGCATGGTGCTCGACAATGGCGATACGGTGATCGCCACTCGGCGAAGCGAGCCGCTTCGCGCCGCCATCGAGGTGCGCACGCTACGCGCCCTCAACGCCCACAAGGCACCCGCGCCCACTTTGCTGGCGACAGACAATGACCGGATTTTGCTGCAGGAAGAAATCCGCGGCCAGCGCCTCTCGCTGGCATTGAAAGACGCCGACGAAGCGCAAACCGAAAAGCTGTTGTCATCCGCCTTGACCGGTCTGTGCCTCGCGCAGCGCGCCGCAAGCGCCGAAGGGCTGGAACGTTATGTTGCCGCACTGGGCATCAAAAAGGTCTGGCTCGACTCCTTTCTCGATCGCCCACGCATCATTGGCGACTACCTCGGTATTCCGGCGCCCGAATTTGACCGCAAAGCGATCATGCGCTTGTTGCGCGTGACCGAGCCGCGCTTCGTCAAATGGGATTCGCGCCCCGGCAACGCTTATGTGGTAGCGGATGGCACGGTGTTCTGGTTCGACTGGGAGCACGCCGGCAAGCGCAACGCGCTCGACGACATGGCCTGGCTGCTCGGCGACGAGTACGTGCCGGAATATCCCGACATGGAACAGTGCTTGATCGACACCTTCGTCAGTCAGTTCGAGGACACCATCGAGGCCGACGCCGCACGTGAATACCTCCTCACCTACGGCACTTTCCACATGGTGGTCAGGCTGGCGCTGATCCTCAAGTACAAGGAAGACGACTGGTGGGATCTGGATTATTGCATCGACCGCGACAAGGTCGGCATCACGCTGCTGTGCGCCCAGCGCATCTGCCAGCGGGCCGAGCGCTGGTCGGCTCAAACCGCCCTTGCCGCACCGCTGGCGCCGTGGTTCCGCGCGGTCGGCGAGCGGATCGAACAGTTGTAAAACCTGACACGGTGACAAGCTGATGGCAACAGCAACGCAACAACATCCGGATCACGTTCGGGACAGCGCGCCGCTCACCTGGGCGACTTCACATTTCAATTTTGTCCGTTCCGATCTGTTGCGCGATTCGCCCTGGGCGCGCACCTGGCGCTTGTGCGATGGCGCTCAGGCCGCGTATTTGAAAATATTACCCAGCCATCAACGGGCGGTTATTCAATCGACGGCGCTTCTGGCGGAGCGTTATCCACAACAGACGCCCGCAGTCATTGCGGCTGATCCGGATAGTGGCTGCTTGTTGTCCCCCGATCATGGCGGGCAGGTACTGAGCTATGACTCGCCGGAAACAGCGCAGTGCAAGATTCTTGCAACCTATGCGCAGTTGCAGGTCTCGGCGCTTGCGCAGCCCGACTTGCTGGCGAGCCTGCCGCAGCACGACCTCGACACCTTGCTGTCACGCTTCCTCGATTTTCTGCAGCCTGGGGATGACGAGAGAAGTCACGTCCAGCCCCAGGTCCGCGCGCAATACTTCATCGGTCGCCGCGAGGCCGGCCGCTATTTCCGGGTGCTATCTAAAGTCCGGGAGTTGCTGCAGCGGCACCTTGCGCCTGCCTCAGTGCTACCCCTAACACTGTGTCATGGCGATCTGCGACCACCCAATGCCGCCATCAGGAGCGACGGTGAGTGCGTGCTGTGCGACTGGGACGATGCCTGCGCGGGGCCGGCAGGTTTTTCCCTGCATGCCATGTTCAGTGGCTGCTTCATTCCCACGCTGTTGCTGTCGACAGACCCTGCGGAGGGTAGCGCTTCGGTTGGGTCGAACCACGCGCAGCGTCTGGAAGCGTATCTCTCTGTATTGACAAGCAACGGCTATGCAGACGAGGCAACGCTGCGCAAGGCCCTGCCGGCGGCGATCTGCGCTGGCGTTTTGCAGTACCTGTTGAACTTCGCAAAATATCCGCATGACAGCCGCAGCTACCGAAAAGCGGTCGAACGCAACATCAAAAGCCGGCTCAGCGATCTGCTTGATCTATGTGAACTGCTGGCCTCGCGCCAAAAGTCGACCACTCAGCCACTTTTTCGGCACTACGAGAAAACCCGGCAATTCCGGCGTGGCGAACATCTTCTGCAACGCTACCTTGCGCGGCATCAGGGAAAGGCGGGGGCATTTGTCGCGCTGGCACGGGTACAAAAGGCACGTGGCAAACGTGATGCTGCGCTGGAGACGTATCGGCGCGCTCTGCAGCTGGCGCCTGACAACGCGGCCGCGCACAATGGCCTCGGTGAGCTCCTCATGGAGCGGCTCGAGCTTGAGGAAGCCAGCGCAGCGTTTGCCCGTGCTGGAAACATCGACTCAGGCTTCACCGCTGCCCACGAAAATCAACAACGTGCAAGCGCGTTGCTGCACATGCAGTCGCGGTCACAAGCGCGCGAGGCTGTCCCTGGCTTGACGGTCGATGCCGATGAACTGGCAACGGGACGGCTCAGGCCGGAAAAAGGTGCATTGGCGGCCTCGTTGTTTGCAAGCTACGGCGTATTACAGGTCGACAATGTCTTTCCCGTCGATATGATCCAGCGCCTGCAGGACGCCTTTTTCACCCGCTATACCTCGTACTTCAGGAAAGACGATCATCCCGATGCATTGCGGCTCGGCGACCAGCGCTACATGCTCACCGTGGATATGGATCCACCTTTCAACGACCCGCGGCTTTACGCCTCGCCAATGCTGTTACCGATCGTGCAAAAACTGCTTGGCGACGATAGCATTCTCGGCGCGTTTACCGCAGTGATTTCGCTGCCCGGCGCCGGCACGCAAAGTTTGCACAAGGACGCCGGCGCACTTTTTCCGGCAACGCCCTGGCAGCACAGTGTGCCGAGCTTTGCCATCCAGCTGATCGTACCGCTCGTACCGCTTGACACCGAGGTCGGCACCACGCGGGTCATCAAAGGCAGTCATACCGTTTCTTTAAAGCAGGCAAAAGAAATGGATTCGCAGGATCCCGTCGTACCGCTGGGGTCGTGTTTGCTGACTGATTACCGGGTCAGTCACCGCGGCCTCGGCAACCGCTCGGACCGGGTACGACCGATTCTGACGATTATCTACAACCGCCCGTGGTTCCGCGACCCGGTCAATTATGCGAAGCAGCCGCCACTACGACTCTCCGACGATCAGTACGCACGAATCCCCGTACGGCATCAGTCCTTGTTTCGCTGGTGGCAGGAGGAGCGACGCTGTTGAACATTGCTTGCATGCGGCAGCACTCACTGCCTTTCATCGTTCTTTGACGTGATCCGACCACGGCGGTAGCCGCTTCCAAATTCGTGTCTTGCTTTACTCGTTAAGGGTTGCATTCCCAGCGTGTCGGCTTTTTGGTTTGCGGCGTTGCTACGTGCTAACGCGCATCCGGCGCCGCACGTCGTTCTGGGTACCGGCCTTCGCCGGTACGACGGCGCGGGAGCCCCTACCGCTTGTCGCAACCAGGAACGCGCGATAGGGGTCGGAAAGGGGCTCTCGCCCCTCCCCGCCCTCCGAACCGTA
>CBDTZF010000155.1:0-6265 GCA_965364825.1 uncultured Rhodocyclaceae bacterium
CTGTGAAGCGCTGAACGGTCGGTGCGCGCGAACCGATTGCCGTGTCGCCAAAGGCTAGCGTGTGCCACACCGGCTTTTCTTCGGACCCGCAACACGGCCAGCCGGGCATTGTGCGGACCAGATTCTCGTCGGCCACCCAGTCCGCGAGGATGAATTGGTACGGCGTCGGCGCGTTGACGAGCAATTGCCGGGCGTCGAGCTTCTGCTCGCGTTGGAAGTCGGCATCCCAGCGCAGCTTCACCACCGAATTGAAGCGCGCCGGCAGCTGATCGGGCGGCAGGTCGAGTAAGCTCGCGTCCAGACGACTGGCCGCGGGGTCGAGCAAAGTGGTCCAGTCGCCGCCGCCGAAGCGCGGCTTGCGACGGATGCCGAATTCGACCAGCGTGTACCGCGTCAACACATCGTTGCTTTGCTGCGTGCCCATGCCGGCTGGCGTGTTCTGCCCCCATGCTATGCGGTCGTCGACGGTGGCCTTGAATGACACAGCGACGGTAGCGTCGGTGGCGAGCGATTCAAACGCGTCGAGTGCGCCCGCAGGCCAGTCGCCCGTCACCGGCGCGAGGTCGTTGGCCGAGTAAGTGGCGTCAGCGTCGACCACGATGCCGACGATCGGCGACACCGCCACGGTCTTCGTATTTTTTCGCGCCAACGCACGGCCGCTGCTGGCAATGACTGGGGTCGACACCACGCTCAGCTTCTCGAGCTGAGGCGAGTCGAAAGTCTTTTGCCAGTCGAAGGTCACGTCAGGCAACCACCAAGGCGTGTGGATCTTGATTTCGCAACCGAGGCGGCGATAGGCGGGAGCGGGGCCGAGGTAGTCCCACTCGATCTTGAAGCTCGCGCCGAAGTCGAAGACCCAGAACACGTCGATGTTGATGCCGCCCTCGAACCACATGACGAACCCACTGCAGTTCGACTCGTTGCGCCACGTGCCGACGAGGGCTTCGAGCGTGACGTAGAAATCAATGCCGCCGATGCCGAACAGCCGCGAACCTCCATTGACACTGGTGCGAAGCGCGAGGACTCGCGGACCCTCGGGCAAGTCGACGAGTTCGAGGCAAATGCCTGCGTACAGCTCAAGCGTCAACTTCCACACCTTGCCACCAAGATGCAGCGACAGCCAGCTGGTCGGATCGTTCACATGCCCGACCGCCAGCGTGCCGGGCTTGTTCGTCATGTAAAACGTGCCGGTGAGGAAGGGAGCGTCCTTGAACAGCGCAAGGTCCTTGCCAATCAGGTTCTTGGTGCCCACCGACAGACCGATCAGCAGACTCCAGCGGTCGTCGTCAAGCTCGATAGCCCCGTAAGCGATCGGCTTGGTCGCCTTGAACGGATAGATCTCGACCGCGGCCAGGAACCCTCTGCTTGTTGGCGAGCGGCGGTACATCAGGAACGCTTTGATGGTCACGAACTTCGTTCCGCCGACCTGGATGCCGGCACCCGCGGCAGCGGCGAGCGCCCCGTCCATCGGCGTCCAGCCGCCGACGCTCATGTTGCGGCTGGGTGGGAGCGTCAGCGCCGCGTCGTTCGCCCGGTACCACTCGAACAGACGCATCGGCTGCGCTGCGGCAGGGTCGGTCTCGGCTTCGCCGAGCGTGGGCGTGAGATTCCAGGCGAACAAGGCCCGCACGTCGGCCAGCGTGACGCCGCCGAGCGGTATTGGACTCACCATCGCGCTGGCGAGCAGGTACTTGAAATCGACGTTGGCGCCACTTGCTCGGCCATAGAAGAAGCTCGCGCCGATCGTGAAGGCACCGGAACTGTTCGCGCCCGCGTCGCCGCCGTTCGACGACCGGTCGATGCGCACTTGCGCGCCGATGCCAAACTCGCGATAACGGATGCCATTGGCTGCGTAGTCGCCGATCATCCCGCTGCCGGTGATTTGCACCGGCCCTTCGCGGAAGCCGAGCGTGATGCCGTCGAGCATGGTCTGCGGTGCGGTCACGTCACCGGCAATCTTGGTGCGCAGGCGATGCACGGTCATGCCACCACCCGCGTTCCTGAAGGAATCTTTGTCCGGCGGCGTCTCGGTGCCCGGTTTCGGCTTGACTGCCTCGGTGCCGAGCGGCAGCGTGGCTGAGATCGCGAAATAGCGCCCGCCGCTGGGGTCACTCACAAAGCCGTATTCGTCCAGGTGCAGCTTGATGGTGTCGAAGGCCACGAGGTCGGCGCCGTCCGGATCCCAGAACTTGCCGATGGAAAATGAACCCAGTCGCCAGCCGAAATCGCGCACAACGATGGTCTTGGGCTTGTCCAGATTCGACTTGAGGCGGAACGACGAGGGGGCCGCGTCCTCGATCTGGAGCAACTCGAGATCGGCAACGGCGACCAGCAGGTCTTCGACGCCGTAGTCCCCGAGTTCGCTCGTCAGGCGCTGGAATGAGATTCCCACGCGCGCCCCGATCAGTCGTGTCTGCAGGCCGAAAATTTTGATCAGGTCCTTGCCCGGGTCATGCCGCCATCCGAGTTCCAGCGTCCACTCATCGGTGACGTCAATGGTGGCCGAATGGCCTTTACCGGTGGGGTCGTCGGTGATGACGAGTTTGGCAAACAGGAACTGCCGGTCTGCTTCGGTCGGATCGTCGAGCCGAACGCTGCGCAACAGCAACTGCTCCACCACCAGGTAGCGACCGAGTACACCGGCCGGACCCGGGATTGTGATTTTCACCGGCAGCCCCGACAGGTCGAACGAACTCGACGGGTCGTCAAGCAGGCCGATCTTGCGCCGCAGCCCCAACGTGAAATGCGTGGGCAGCGGGAACTTCAGCGAATTCATCGGCACTGCGAGGTCTTCGAGGACGAACTCGACCTTCTGCCCTTCAGCCCGAAACTCGTTGGGAGCCTTGATTAGCTTGTTGAATGGTGAGCGGCGATCGTCGAAATCGATCGTGCGCATCGTGACGAAGCCCGTGGGTTCGTCCTCGATCAGGGGCTCAAGCGGGTGGCGGATCCACTCCAGTGCCTGCTCTGTGCCGTATGTGTCTGCCGCAAGATTCCCAAACGGCACCAGCATCAGATCGTGCACACCGCGGCACGGTAGGCCGAACAGCCGACACGCGCCGATCGACAGCGGCACCGCAGGTTCAATCACCAGCTCGCGCGCTTCGGTGTAGCGCACCTTGAGGTGCACAAAAATGGAGCTCGGTTCATCGCGCCGCAGCGTGATGCTGAGTGTGTCGTGACGGCCCGCGATGAAACCGTTGACCTGCGGGTCCTCCAACGGTACCGGAACACCGGGATTCGGCTCCAGCGGCATCAGCATGCGCCGTGGCAGGCGGATTTCCACTGGCAAGGCATCGATGACAAATGCCACTCCACCGTCGCTGTGGGTCACGAAGACATTCGGCGGCTCACTGCCGGTGGCGAGCAGGCGGAACTCGACATCGGGCATGCGATTGAGCGCGATTGGCTTCACGGGCAGCGGCGCGCCGACATGCACTTCGGCAACGAGGCCCACGCGGCCTTCGTCCGCACCGGGGCGGATCGCGTGGAATTGGAGCGCGGCATCCAGCTCCAGGGCCAGTACGGCAATGGCCGCTAGATCGACCGGACGCTGCTGCCCGGTGCCCGCTTGAATCACGCCCACTGGCCACAAGGCGGCCGCAGCATCGGCCGGCGACGCAGCATCGCGCACGCCGAGCAAATCGAAGAAACTGATCGTAGCCATGGTCAGGCGATCTCCGGCCCAGCCGTGGGTTGCGGATCGGCGCTGCTGGTCGGATCGATCACGTCGTTCCACAGGGCCGTTCGATTGCCCGCCAGAAAGCCCTGCACCACCGCCTCCAGCCCGATGTAGAGCGGTTGTCCCAGCACGCTCTCCAGCATTTTCGGCAGATGCGTGTCCGCGTGCGGCACCAGAAACTCGCGGAACGGCGTGAAGCGGCTGCCCTGGTAGCGTGAGCGCCTGAACAATTCGTACGAGGCGACCGGGTCGTTCAGCAGCGCCTCGCCCATCGCGGGGTCTACTCCCAAGTGCTCAGCCCACAAGGCCGTGCGCAGCTTGCGGGCGGGATTATCGCGTGTCGCCGCCAGATGTGCGGGGATGGCCGACACCACCATCTCGCCGTCGTGGTAGAAGCCGCGGCGGTTCAGGTTCATTGAGCCGATGCCGACGAACACGTCGTCGACCATCATGATCTTGGCGTGCACGTAGATCCCGAGCGGATGTGCTGCGGTGACGGGCGATCCCTTGCGGTGCCCCCGCTGATTAGGGCACCAGCGAGGCTCGGAGCCCACGCCGCCGCGCAGCACTTCAAGCCGCGCTGCAGGTTTCCCGTCGGCGTCGTTGACGTTCGTCGATTGCATCGCGAACATCATTTCGCCATTGATCCAGAAGAAAAATCGAGCGTCCTCCGGTACCCGGGCCGGCGGCGCGACGAGGATTTGTGTCTCGCCTGCGCTGATGTCGGTCATCAAAGTCAGACGCCCGATGCTCGCAGTGCGCACCGCTGGGTCGAGCACCGGCCTTCGATGCGGGCTGCCGATCAGCACCCGGTCGCCCCAGGCATCTGGCGCCGCGAAACGCTGGAACATCGCGAGCCGACGGTCGTCGCCGAACGGGATGTCGTCGATCGAATTCAGCGCCAGGATCACCAGTCGCTTGCAATGCTGCGAGGCGTCGGTGAGCGCGCTAATGTAGCGGTCGTCGGGAATCCAGTACTGGTCTTCAATGTAGATGTATTCGCGCGCCGATTGAATTGCGCGCAGGTAGGTTTCGGCATTGGTGCGGTTGCCCTCCGGCGCCCAACCGAAGCCGCGAGCCGGGTCGCTGGCCGTGAACTCGGTTTGCGAGAGTTGCACGAGGTGCCGCACCGGAAAGGTCGCGAAGTTCTCGGGTTCAGGCGTCGTGAAAGGCAGCGCACCCGGTGCGTTGTTCGACGGGGTCTGACTATCAAAGCCGTAGCGGTCTTCGAAAACGCCAAATGCGTCAACCACCGCTTCGCCCGTCACCCGCGCATGGACGTCGTGATACGGCGACGACGCTTGCGGTGCGTCAGAGGTCGGATCCCGATAGGCCGCGCCCATGTGGCCGGGGGCATCGAGCCGATTCGAGTTGAGATCGATGCCGCCGACATAGGCGATGTAGGCGAACCCATCGGCCGCCGGCCGATCGGCGCCGACCAGTTGCTTGCGGATCAGCTGCGCCTTGTTGTGATAGACGCTGAAGCGATCCGCGAAATCGCTCAGATGGTGGCCGTCTGGCAGCAGGATGTCGCCGGCAAGCGGGTTGTCGGAAAAGTTCGCCGGATGCGGCGAACGGTAAGCGATCACGCTTGACTGGTTGAGATCTCCGAGTACCCCTTCGGATGTCGGCTCAATGAGGTCGCGCAGAATGTCTTCTACGGTGCCGCCCGGTTCTAGCAGCTTCATCAGTGCGATCGCTGCGGCCACAATCGCCCCTGCGTAAAACAGACGGCCACCCCAGCCAGAGTCGAACTTGCCGGTGGACATCATCATCGGCCCGATCATGTGCAGTAGCAACAGTGCAAACGCGGCGTTGGTGGAGATCGCGTCCATCGTGCCCGGCTTGGGCTGAAACATGCGGGTGGCCATCACGCGCGCCTCGCCGCCATCCTCGCGCACGGCATCAAGCAGCTTGACGATGGTCGAGTCCGGGTCGCCGGGAACCATCTCGAAGTCGAGAATCGCCCAGTCCATCAAATACACCACACCCCCTGTCGCACGGGCGGCGCGAATGTCAGGCACCAGCTGCGCATACACGGCGTGGCCGTCGACCAGTGGCTCCAGATGGCTGCGCGGGCGAAAACGGGCTGGTCGGGCGCGATTTGCCGGCCGCGCGGGCGTGATCGGTGCGAGCCAGTCGTCGACATCAGCCACCTGCACGTGTCCCCGCCTGATGCCGGCGGCCAGTTCGAGCGACACGGCCATGCCGTCTTCGGTTGGAACCGCGGGCGTGGTGCTCATGTCGGTGGCGCCTTCGTGGTGCACCAGCAGGGGCAGGGTGAGATTGCGCGCCGTGAGGCGAAGGCGAGCCCCGTCTGGGGGCAGCGTGCTCGCGTCGAGGCGGCCGTTGACGTCGGTCATCACGCTGCGGGTTTCGATCACAGCGTCGGACGCGTCGACGAACGCCGCGTCGAAAGCTGCGTTCGCCAGCGGTTGCCCCTGGGCGTTGAGAACTTGGATCGCCCTTGTCGCATCGAACAATACGGCCATCCCGCGCCATGCCGTAGCCTCGGCTAGAGAATCAACCGCGAGCGCATCGCCGATGGCATCGATCCACGCCCAGCTCGCGCGCACCTGCCGA
>CBDTZF010000156.1:0-6151 GCA_965364825.1 uncultured Rhodocyclaceae bacterium
ATATGACGCACAAGTTCCCGAATATCGTGGTGCAGAACACCTGAGCGTTGCGCGCCGGGCAACACCTGAGCATTGCGCGCTCGGTCGGTAGTTTGAATCAGACCGTATCGTCGCTAGAATGGGCGGTTTTCAGGTACCGATCCGCGGCGCGGATCGCAGCGGAGCGCAAGGATGTCGATCAAGCCGGACAAATGGATTCGCCGCATGGCGGACGCGCACAGCATGATCGAGCCGTTTGCGCACGATCTGGTGCGCGAAAATGAGAGCGGCAAGATCGTCTCCTACGGCACCTCGAGCTACGGCTACGACGTGCGCTGCGCCAACGAATTCAAGATTTTCACCAACATCAACTCGACGATCGTCGATCCCAAGGACTTCGATTCGCGCAATTTCGTCGATTTCGCGGGCGACGTCTGCATCATCCCGCCCAATTCTTTCGCGCTGGCGCGCACGGTCGAATATTTCCGCATTCCGCGTAGCGTGCTCACCATCTGCCTGGGCAAAAGCACCTACGCGCGCTGTGGCATCATCGTCAACGTGACACCGCTCGAACCCGAGTGGGAAGGTCATGTGACGCTGGAATTTTCGAACACCACGCCGCTGCCGGCGCGCGTATACGCCAACGAGGGCGTGGCACAGATGCTGTTTTTCGAGGCGGACGAGGAGTGCGAGACCTCCTACCGCGACCGTGGCGGCAAGTATCTGGGCCAGACCGGCGTGACGCTGCCCAGGATCTGAATGCCTTTGACGGCCATTCCGGCACCAGGCAAATCCCAACGTGCGAGTTCGGCACGGTACGACAAGGCGCGCGCGTGACATACCCGAAAGGCTTTTCCATTCAGGGGGCGAGGATGCGTTTCCAGTTTCCGATCATCATCATCGACGAGGATTTCCGCTCGGAGAACACCAGCGGTCTCGGCGTCCGCGCACTCGCCAAAGCGATCGAGAACGAAGGCATCGAAGTGCTCGGCGTGACGAGCTACGGCGATCTATCCTCCTTTGCGCAACAGCAGAGCCGCGCCTCGACCTTTATCGTTTCGATCGACGACGAGGAGTTTGGCTCGCCCGAAGCCACGGCCAAGGTCGTCGAGACATTGCGTTCGTTCGTGAGTGAGATCCGCTTTCGCAATGCTGATATTCCGATCTTCATATACGGCGAGACGCGTACCGCGCGTCATATCCCTAACGACGTGCTGCGCGAATTGCACGGTTTCATCCACATGTTCGAGGACACGCCGGAGTTCATCGCGCGCTATGTCATTCGGGAGGCGCGCAGCTATCTGGATACGCTGGCACCGCCGTTCTTTCGCGCGCTCACGCATTACGCTGCGGACGGTTCTTACTCGTGGCACTGCCCCGGCCATTCGGGTGGCGTGGCGTTTCTGAAGAGTCCGGTGGGGCACATGTTCCACCAGTTTTTCGGCGAGAACATGCTGCGCGCCGATGTGTGTAACGCGGTCGAGGAGTTGGGCCAGCTGCTCGATCACACCGGGCCGGTGGCAGCGTCGGAACACAATGCGGCACGCATTTTCCATTGCGACCATCTATATTTCGTCACCAACGGCACGTCCACTTCCAACAAGATGGTGTGGCATAGCACGGTCGCTCCGGGTGATGTGGTGGTGGTCGATCGCAACTGCCACAAGTCGATTCTGCACGCGATCATCATGACCGGTGCAGTGCCGGTATTTCTCACGCCATCCCGTAACCACTACGGCATCATCGGACCGATTTCGCTCGACGAGTTCAAGATCGAGAACATCCGCAAAAAGATCGCCGCCAACCCGTTTGCGGTAAACGCCGTCGGCAAGAAACCGCGCATCCTGACGATCACCCAGTCGACCTACGATGGCGTGCTCTACAACGTCGAGACGATCAAGGAGATGCTGGACGGCGAGATCGACACCCTGCATTTCGATGAGGCGTGGCTGCCGCACGCCGCTTTTCATGATTTCTACGGCGATTATCACGCCATTGGCGAAGATCGACCGCGCTGTGAGTCGTCAATGATTTTTTCGACGCAATCGACGCACAAGATGCTTGCCGGCCTGTCGCAGGCCTCACAGATCCTGGTGCAGGATTCTCAGACGCTCAAGCTCGATCGCGATGTGTTCAACGAGGCCTACCTGATGCACACGTCGACCTCGCCGCAGTACTCGATCATCGCCTCCTGCGACGTGGCCGCAGCGATGATGGAGCCGCCGGGCGGGCCGGCGCTGGTGGAGGAGTCGATCAGAGAGGCGCTGGATTTTCGCCGCGCGATGCGCAAGGTCGATGAGGAATTCGGCGACGCCGACTGGTGGTTCACGGTGTGGGGGCCGGAGTATCTGGCCGAGGAGGGCATGGGTGAGCGCGAAGACTGGATGCTCAAGGCCGGAGAACGCTGGCACGGTTTTGGCGATCTAGCCCCCGGTTTCAACATGCTCGACCCCATCAAGGCGACAGTTATCACGCCGGGGCTGGACGTGGAGGGCGACTTCGCTGACTGGGGTATTCCGGCGGGCATGCTGACGAGGTATCTGGCCGAGCACGGCATTGTGGTCGAGAAAACCGGGCTCTACTCCTTCTTTATCATGTTCACCATTGGGATCACCAAGGGGCGATGGAATACGCTGGTCACCGAGCTGCAGCAGTTCAAGGACGATTACGACCGCAACCGTCCGCTGTGGCGCGTGATGCCGGAGTTCATCGCCAAGTACCCGCGCTACGAAAAGGTCGGATTGAAGGATCTGTCTGCGCGAATTCACGATTTTTACCGTGCGCATGATGTCGCCCGGCTGACCACCGAAATGTATCTCTCGGACATGGTGCCGGCGATGCGCCCGGCCGATGCGTTTGCCAAAATGGCGCACCGGGAAATCGAACGGGTGCCGATCGATCAGCTCGAGGGCCGAGTGACCAGCGTGCTGCTCACGCCGTATCCGCCGGGCATTCCGCTACTGATTCCCGGCGAACGGTTCAATGCCACGATCGTGCGTTATCTGCGTTTTGCGCGCGATTTCAACACGGGGTTTCCGGGCTTCGAAACGGACATCCACGGCCTGGTCAAGGAAGTCGTCGATGGCGCCGCCCAGTATCACGTGGACTGCGTACCATAACGCCGCGCGCCGATCGCGATCAGTTACGGCGCATGTAGTCGACGAAATCAACGGCGTAGTCGTTGTCGTCGTCGGCCGCATGATGTGTGCGCCGCGTTTCGATAAAAGTTGACGGGTCGAAGGCAGGGAAGCGGGCGTCGCCGTCGACGTCCGCCTGGATTTCGGTGAGTATCAGCCGGTCGGCCATCGGCAAGGCCAGCGCATAGAGTTGCGCGCCGCCAATCACGAAGATTCTTTCTGCGCCCTCGCAAGCGGCAATCGCCGCGTCGAGGCTTTCGACGATCTGCGCGCCCTCGGCGCGCCATCCACTTTTGCGGCTGACCACGATGTTGGTGCGTCCCGGTAGTGGTCGGCCCAACGATTCCCATGTCTTGCGTCCCATGATGACCGGATGGCCGAGCGTGGTGCGCTTGAAATGGGCAAGGTCGGCCTTGAGGCGCCACGGCAGAGTGTTGTCGCGGCCGATCACGCCATTGCGGGCAACCGCGGCAATCACCACGATCTGCGGCCTCGTCATACCGCGACCGGTGCGGCAATGTGGGGGTGCGGGTCGTAGCCTTCGAAGGCGATATCCTCGAAGCGGAACGCGAACAGATCGCGCACCTCGGGATTGAGTCGCAGCGCCGGCAGCGCCTTCGGCGCGCGCGACAGTTGCTCGCGCGCCTGCGCCAGATGGTTGTGATAGAGGTGGCAATCGCCGCCGGTCCAGATGAACTCGCCCGGGGCCAAGTCACACACCTGCGCCAGCATGCAAGTGAGCAGCGCATACGAGGCGATGTTGAACGGCACGCCCAGAAAGACGTCCGCACTGCGCTGATAGAGCTGACACGAAAGCCGGCCGCCGGCGACGTAGAGCTGGAACAGGGCGTGACAGGGTGGTAGCGCCATGCGGTCGACATCCGCCGGATTCCAGGCCGAGACGATATGGCGACGCGAATCCGGATTGCGCTTGAGTGCATCCACGAGCTGACGTATCTGGTCGATCTCACCACCGTCGCGCGCGGGCCAGTGTCGCCACTGGTGGCCATAAACCGGGCCCAAGTCGCCGTTCTCGTCCGCCCAGTCGTCCCAGATCGAAACGCCGTTTGCGTTCAGATAAGTAACGTTGGTGTCGCCGGCAAGAAACCACAGCAGCTCGTGGACGATCGAGCGTGTATGAAGCTTCTTGGTGGTCAGCAATGGAAAGCGTTCGCGCAGATCGAAGCGCATCTGGTAGCCAAAAACGGAGCGCGTTCCGGTACCTGTTCGGTCAGATTTTTCATCGCCGTGCTCAAGAATGTGTCGCATCAGGTCGAGATACTGTTGCATGGGGAAACCGGCGCAGAGGAAGCAGGCGCAGATTGTAACGCCGCCAAGTCATCGCTGACCCCGGTTTTGATGCGCTCGCCAGAAGCAGATCGGATGGGGGAGCGCCCCGGCATGTGTGAAATAATGCGTGAAAAGAATGACAAAACGTTCGCCCTGATGACGAGCCGACCAATGTTCCTGAGCACCTCCAACCCGTCCGCCAGTCACGCCAGATTGCTGGACGATGTGCGCTGGCGTTTGCAGGGCGTGCAGGCAAACGAGCCCAGCGTGGCGCTTGACGAGCTGACCTCTGCTTTGGCCGCCGTGATTGAAGACGAAACATGGGCCTTGGAAGATGTCGTCGAAGGCTTGGCTCAACTCGATGAATCGGCGCAATCGCACATCCGACAGGCGTTCAAGGCATTCATGCAGTCGGTGGCGCTCAACACCGGGCGACGCGACGTGCTTCATGCGGCCTGTATGCGCTACTTTGACGCGTTGGTGCAGGCGTGCACAAGCGTGCTGGATCGGAGCCGATACACCGTCAACGCACCGGACGCGCTGATGGTCGAAGTCGCCACACGTCTGATGCGGACCAATGCGGCACGCCTCAAATGGGATCATCTAGTTTACGGCCCGTATGACGGCGCAATGTGGCATCAGATGGGCGCCATTTATCTCGATGCGGTTGAGGCCAATCGGATCGAGACGCCGGTCAGACTTCGCCTTGGTCGCGATACCGAAACCTCCATTCATCAGGAATACCTGCGCGCTGTGGCGCTCAAGTGCGCTGGACTGGACCAGTTACCGGTGGAACTGATCGATGTGGCCGATCGGCTGGTGAGATACCTCTTGCCCGCAATGCACCTTGGCGCGACACCCGTCGAAGGTGCCCGCTTTTTTGTCTCTCCCATGCTCGGAAGCGAGCCGCGGCGGCTGATCAGAACGGGCGATAACTACGAATCCATCTGGTATTTTTCCCCGTTGATGGCGGAGCAACCACTGGCGGAGCTTGAAAGTCTGTTGCACAAAGGCGTGGTGCCGGGTGGTCTCGAAGGAGGCGCCGGTGCCAAAGAGCGCATCATGGCAACGATTCGCCATTTGCGGCGAATTTGGTACGACACGCCGATTTCGCGTCGGCACAGACGGCATGCCATGGATGGGCGTATCGATGCCGTTCGTGGTTTTGCGGCGCTGCGTCAAGCGCTCAAGATGGGTGGGGATGTTCCGCCGTCAACTTGGGATCTGCGCGACGCCAGTGTGAGCGGGCTGGGGGTTCTTGCTCCGCTCGCCGATTTGGGAATTCCGCGGATCGGCGAGCTGGTAGGTGTGCGAACCGACAACGGCAGTGAGTGGCGGCTCGGCATGATCAGGCGCATCCAGCGTGACGATTTCAATGGTGCGCTGCTCGGTCTCGAGACGTTTGCATCGGCGCCCCGCATCGTGCGTGCCGACGACGGCAGGGCGCCGGTCGACGTCCTGTTGTGTGATCCGCTGCATCGTGGTGGTCAGCTGCGCGTGGTTGCGCCCATCAACGTCTTGCGCGCCGGTTCGGCGTTGTACGTTGCCGAGAACGGCGTCGTGCAAAAGCTCAAACCGCTCAGCACCATTTGGCGAGGAAATGAGTTCGAGGTGCGGACCTATCTTGCGCTTTAAACCGTTGCGCACTGGTGCCTTGGCTGAGTTTACGCGCACTTTCTTGACAGTATTTCGTAAGTGCTTATACTTCGCGGTCGCTGTGGTTTTGGCGCTGTTTTCGGTTGTGT
>CBDTZF010000157.1:0-6151 GCA_965364825.1 uncultured Rhodocyclaceae bacterium
GAACCGTCGTGTACGGCGAAGAACAGCGGTGTCAGTCGGGTGCCATCGGTCGGCGCCAGATTCTCGACGCTGACCTTCACCGTGACGGCATGCGCGGCCGGCGCGACGGCAAGAGCGGTGCTGCCTGCGGCAAGCAGTGCTGCAAGGCGAAGGGGGTGCATCATGTCGGTCTCCTCTCCAGGTGTTGTTTTTGATTGCGCCCGCCGCGCTACATCGCGAGGCGGACGTTATCAAATTAGACGAGAGAGACCGGCCGCGCCATGCGCATGCGTCCACGCTTTATGCCACACCATCCGGGGGCAGGGTCGAGCGGTGCGGGCAAGGGGGCTGGAGCGGGTGAAGGGAATCGAACCCTCGTATGCAGCTTGGGAAGCTGCCGTTCTACCATTGAACTACACCCGCGCGATGGTGGGATCGCAACAGCGCGGATTGTAGCCGCGCGCCGAGCGCTTTGGCAATTTTGCTGGCCCGGTGAGCGGCCGGCCGCATGTTATAATTGGCGGTCTCAATTGTGTCCCGCACAGAGGAGGGAAAGTCCATGATTACGGTTTCCATTAACGGTCAGATTGAAAAGGTTCCTGCATCGCTCTCGGTGGCTGACCTGCTGGCTGACAAAGGCCTCGCCGGAAAGCGTCTTGCGGTTGAGCGCAATGGGCAGATCGTTCCGCGCGGTGAACATGCGCGCACGCAGCTGTGCACTGACGATCAGCTCGAAATCGTGGTGGCGGTCGGCGGCGGTTGATCCGCTACGGGTGCCATCAAGACTCTGAAATTTCTGTGGTGACTTAAGATGAACGACCCGCTCGTCATTGCCGGCAAGTCCTATGCTTCGCGCCTGCTCGTCGGCACCGGCAAATACAAGGACTTTGACGAAACCCGCCGGGCGATCGACGCCAGCGGCGCGAATATCGTCACCGTCGCCATCCGGCGCACGAATATCGGCCAGAACGCCGGCGAGCCCAATCTGCTCGATTCGCTGCCGCCGGATCAGTTTACGATTCTGCCCAACACGGCCGGCTGCTTCAATGCCGAAGATTCGGTACGCACGCTGCGTCTGGCGCGCGAGCTACTCGATGGTCATCCGCTGTGCAAGCTCGAAGTGCTGGGCGATTCGCACACGCTGTTTCCCAATATGCCCGAAACACTCAAGGCGGCCGAAACGCTGGTGAAGGATGGCTTCGACGTCATGGTCTACTGCGCCGACGATCCGATCCAGGCGAAGATGCTGGAAGATATCGGCTGTGTGGCGATCATGCCGCTGGCCAGTTTGATCGGTTCCGGCATGGGCATTCTCAATCCGTGGAATCTGCAGTTGATCATCGAGCAAAGCCAGGTGCCGGTGCTGGTCGACGCCGGCGTCGGTACCGCTTCGGATGCGGCGATTGCGATGGAGCTGGGCTGCGACGGCGTGCTGATGAATACCGCCATCGCCAAGGCTGGCGATCCCATACTGATGGCGAGTGCCATGAAGAAGGGTGTCGAGGCGGGGCGCGAGGCTTACCGCGCCGGGCGCATGCCGAAGAAAACCTACGCGGCCCGCCCGAGTTCGCCTTCGGGCGGTCTCATCGGGCGCTGACGCGGCGGCGACCGCCGACCGATGTCCGACACGCCGGCGCCACCCGCCTTACCCGACGGCGAGGCGCGCCTGTCGCGCCGGCCGGTGCGCAGTTTCGTGCTGCGCCAGGGCCGCATGACCGACGCGCAGGCCCGCTTTCTCGCCCGCAAACTGCCGGAAGTGGGTATTCCCTATGGCCACGCGCCGATCGACTTTGCGGCGGCTTTCGGTCGTCAGGCGCCGGTCATTCTCGAGATCGGTTTTGGCATGGGGGACACCACCGCCCAGATCGCTCAGGCGATGCCCGACGCCGATTTTGTCGGTATCGAGGTGCACGGCCCCGGTGTGGGCAATCTGTGCAAACTCATTGACGCCGATGACATTCCTAATCTGCGCCTCATCCAGCATGATGCGGTTGAGGTGCTGCAGGACATGGTGGCGCCGGCCAGTCTCGATGGCGTGCATGTATTCTTTCCCGATCCGTGGCCGAAGAAGCGTCACCACAAGCGGCGTCTCATCCAGCCACCGCTGGTTGCGCTGCTTGTCGACCGGCTCAAACCGGGCGGCTACTTGCACTGCGCCACCGATTGGGAGGAATATGCCAACCAGATGCTTGAGGTGCTGCGTGCCGAACCGGGGCTCGAAAACACTTTCGCGGACTACGCGCCGCGACCCGACTACCGGCCGCTGACACGCTTTGAACAACGCGGCATGCGGCTCGGCCACGGCGTTTGGGACTTGATCTTCCGCCGCCGGGATCGTTGATCGGGGTCGCCCACCCGATCGCCTCGCGGCGTGCCCGCGCCCCATTGATTTCAACACGCCAACCGGACAAAACACCATGTGGCGAATTATCACCGCTCCCTTCCGCGCCTTGTGGTTCATCGTCGATATATTGCGGCGCACGCTGGCCAATCTGTTGCTGCTGGTGGTGTTGCTCGCCGTCATCGGGCTGTGGTGGTTCGCGCGCCCGCCCGCGGTGCCCGACGGCGCCGCGCTGGTGATTGCGCCTGAAGGCCGGCTGGTCGAAGCGCTCGCACCACCGGTGCCGACCGACCTGCTGCGCGGCGGCGGCGGGGTGAGCGAAGTCCTGCTCGACGATGTGCTAAATGCCATCCGGCATGCCGGCACCGATGACCGAATCCGCGCGCTGATCCTCGAACCGGACCGCCTCGGCCCGGCCTCGATGACCAAGCTGGCCGCGATCCGCGCGGCGGTGGCGGCCTTCAAGGCGAGCGGTAAACCGGTGTATGCGCGCGCTCGCCGCTACGATCAGGCGCAGTACTATCTCGCCAGCGTTGCCGATCGCGTGATGTTGGCGCCGGACGGCTATGTCTTGCTGCGCGGCCTGGCGCGCTACAGCACCTATTACAAGCGCGCGCTCGATGCGCTCGGCGTCAAAGTGCAGGTGTTCCGCGCCGGCAAGTACAAATCTTTTGTCGAACCGTTCACGCGCCAGAACATGTCACCGGAAGACCGCGAGGTTACCCAGGGCCTGCTCGACACCGTGTGGGCGACGCTGCGCGACGACGTTGCCGTGGCGCGCGATCTGACTGCCGAACGTGTCGATGCCAATGTGCGTGACTTCCGTGCTCAGCTGGCGGCGGTCGACGGTGACACCGCGCTACTGGCCAAAACGCAGGGGCTGATCGACGAACTCATGGACGATCGCGCGTGGGAGCGTTTCCAGATCGAGCATGTCGGTGCCGACAAAACGCTCGACAAGCCGCGTCGCGTAGAAATGGGCCACTATCTCGCGGCCACGCGCAGTTGGCGGCCGGATGACGGCCCCGGCGTGGCAGTGGTCGTTGCCCAGGGTGCGATCATCGATGGTGACGGCGCGCCCGGCGCGGTCGGTGGCGATACGATGGTAAGTGTGCTCGACGCCTTGCGCGACGACGCGCAGGTGCGCGCCGTGGTGGTACGCATCGACAGCCCGGGCGGTAGCGCCTTTGCGTCCGAACAGATCCGCCTGGCGATGCAGGCACTGCGCGATGCCGGCAAGCCGGTGGTCGCCTCGATGAGCTCGGTGGCCGCCTCGGGCGGATACTGGATCGCCACCGGCGCCGACGAAATCTGGGCCTCGCCGATGACCCTGACCGGCTCGATCGGTGTGTTCGGCCTGTTCCCCGATGTGTCCGAACCGATGGATCGGCTCGGGCTCGATATTGACGGTGTGTCCACTTCGCCGCTGGCCGGCGCGCTTGATCCGCGCCGACCGCTGTCGACCGACGTCGTCGCCGCTTTGCAACTGACCGTTGACCACACTTACACGCGCTTTGTCGAACGCGTCGCCAAAGCGCGTGGTATGTCGATGGCAGCGGCCGATGCGGTGTCGCAGGGGCGCGTGTGGACGGGCGAACAGGCCAAGGCGCGCGGACTGGTGGATGAATTGGGGAGTGTCGATCAGGCGATTGGCGCGGCGGCGCGCCTCGCCGGCTTGAGCGAGTACCGCCGTATCGACGCCCGGCAACCCTTGCCATTCAAGTTTCAGTTGCTGGAGGAAATACTTTCGGTAGCGCCGGTGGCGTCGGCGGCACCGCGCGGTAGCGTTGCCGCACAGTGGCTGGCGCGTGTGCAGGAGCAGGCAGCGGCGTTGTTTTCGTGGAATGATCCCGACCAGCTCTACGCGCACTGCCTTTGCGGGCCGTTATAGAATCTGCCAGTATTTTTTGCACTTTTTTCGGCATGACACTACCGGCCTGCCGGTTGTCGTTAGCCCGATCTGATTGGATGAGGAATTCGTCATGAAACGATTGTGGACGCTCGCCGCTTTACCACTACTGCTCGCCGCGTGTTCGACCACCCCGCCCGAGGAGGCCACCATCGTGGAGGTGCCTGCGGGAGAGCTGCCGCAGATGGAGTTCGTTCTCGTCAGCGGCCGTTATTTCTGCAATGCCGGCGACGTGGTCGATGTCGAGCGCGACGCGCGTGACATCAACCGGCTTGCCGTGCGCTGGCACGGTCGCAACGTGGCGCTGGCGCGCAACGCCTCGGTCTCGGGCCTGCCTCGATTTGAAAGCGCGAGCGCCGGTATGGTATGGATCGATCTGCCGTGGAAGAGCTATCTGCTCGACCACAAGAGTGGCAAGCCGCTGGCCAGCGAGTGCCGTCCGACCTGAGAATTTCCTGAAAAAAAGCGACGCGGCGATGCCGCTGGGCGGATTTCATCCCGCCCCACGATGTTGCGCCCGAGTTGCTTCGATCGTCGGATGCCCATGACCCAAGCGTTGCGGGTGGCCGGCGCCAGCTCAGGCGGTCAGGAAAAGCTGTAGCAGATCGTTGAGAAAACGCTGCCCGCGCGCGGTCGGGCGCAGACGCCGGGCATCGACGGCGAGCAGTCCACGCTCGCGCGCGGTGAGCAGTTGCGGGGTAATCACATCGAGTGCAATGCCGGTGTGGCCTTCGAACAGTTCGGCCGGAACGCCGTCGATCAGGCGCAACGCGTTCATCATGAATTCGAAGGGCAGGTCAGCGACGCCGACGGTGTGCTGATCCTGAATGAAATCGTCATCGTGGTGCGCCGCCAGATAGGCGCCGGGGTGCTTGTGGCGCATCTGGCGCACGATCCCCTGATGGCTCGAAAGCTTGCTGTGCGCACCCGCGCCGATGCCGAGGTAGTCGCCGAAAACCCAATAGTTGAGATTGTGCCGGCATTGCATGCCGCGGCGCGCGAAGGCCGAGGTTTCGTAGTGTTCATAGCCGGCCTTGGCCAGTGCTGCTTCGACCTGTTCCTGCATGTCGGCGGCGACGTCGGGCTCGGGCAGCGGCGGCGGGTCATGATGAAACGGCGTGTTCGGTTCCAGCGTGAGGTGATAGCAGGACAGATGCTGCGGCGCCAGCTCGAGCGCGGTGCGCAGGTCGGCGGCCAGATGGTCCGGGCTCTGTGACGGCAGCGCATACATGAGATCGAAATTGACGCGCTCGAAGTGGGTCAGCGCCAATTCCGCCGCGCGGCGCGCTTCGGCGCCCGAGTGGATGCGCCCGAGCGCGTGCAGATAACGATCGTCGAAACTCTGGATGCCGAGCGACAGACGATTGACGCCGGCCGCGCGATAGGCGGCAAAGCGCGCCGCTTCGACCGAACCGGGGTTGGCTTCGAGCGTGATCTCGGCCAGCGGGTCGAGCGGCAGGCGCATGCGCACCGCCGTGAGCAGGCGGTCGAGGCCGGCCTCGCTGAGCAAGCTGGGCGTGCCGCCGCCGATGAATACGCTGAGCACGCGCCGCCCCCACACCTGCGGCAGCGCCGCCTCCAGATCTGCGATCAGCGCGTCGATGTAGGCCGCTTCGGGAATACCATCGTGGTGCGCCACATGCGAGTTGAAATCGCAATAGGGGCACTTACGCACGCACCACGGAAAATGGATATAGAGCGCGAGCGGCGGCGGATGCGTGAGTTGCGGTGCCGCCGGCGGTTGTGGCCGGTGCGGGTGCAGCGGGATGACCCGACGTTCGCTCACGCCTGCCCCTGCAGCGCCTGCAGGCGCTCGATGAGGTGGCGGCAGGCGGTGCCGCGGTGACTGAGCATGTTTTTCAGCTGCGGGTCAAGTTCGGCCGCGCTTTGCTGCAGATCGTCGAGCCAGAACACCGGGTCGT
>CBDTZF010000158.1:0-6119 GCA_965364825.1 uncultured Rhodocyclaceae bacterium
TGCGTGCCACCCCACCAGCCCCCGCGGCGCCGCGTGCCGGGCGTCCGCGCCATGCGATGCGCGCCCAGCCGATTTCACTCACCATGCGCTGCGCGGCACGCGACGAACGTCGTCACACCGTGCAGGTCGATATCGAGGTGGCGGGCGGCGACGTGCGCTACCTGCGCGCGCGGCTCGCCCACCCGCGCGGCACGTGCGAATTCGCCTTGCCCGATTTCCAGCAGACTCGCGCGCTGCCGAGCATCGAACTGCGCGCCATCAACGGCACCGAGTGCGTGCTGCGGATGTGGGAACAGGGCCCGCAAGTGGTGCTCGCCTACAGCCGTTGCGCGCAATACTGCGAGCCGCAACAGGCGTTTACCGAAATGCTGCCGATACTCTTCGACCGCCGGGTCGGCCGCTGCGATTGACAAGCCGCCGCGCGCGGCGCCCCTCATCACAACCGAGCACACCACCATGAGCCGTCAGGATTGGGAAGTCGTCATCGGGCTGGAAGTCCATGCCCAGCTCAACACCGCCTCGAAGATATTTTCCGGCGCCAGCACCGCCTTTGGCGCCGAGCCCAACGTGCAGGCCTGCGCGATCGATATCGCGCTGCCCGGCGTGCTGCCGGTGCTCAACCGCGGCGCCGTCGAGCGCGCCATCCGCTTCGGTCTGGCGATCGGCGCCACGGTGGCACCGCGCAGCGTGTTTGCGCGCAAGAATTACTTTTACCCTGACCTGCCCAAGGGCTATCAGATCAGTCAGATGGAACTGCCTGTAGTCACCGGTGGCACGATCACGGTGCGAGTCGGCGACGGCGACACCGCCTATGACAAGACCGTCCAGCTGACCCGCGCCCATCTGGAAGAAGATGCCGGCAAAAGTCTGCATGAAGACTTCCATGGCATGAGCGGCATCGACCTCAACCGCGCCGGTACGCCGCTGCTGGAGATCGTCTCCGAGCCCGACATGGGATCGTCGGCCGAAGCCGTGGCCTACGCGCGCACGCTGCACACGCTGGTGCGCTGGATCGACATCTGCGACGGCAACATGCAGGAAGGCTCGTTCCGCTGCGATGCCAACGTCTCGGTGCGCCGCCCCGGCGCGCCGCTGGGCACGCGCCGCGAGATCAAGAACCTTAACTCCTTTCGCTTCCTGCAGCAGGCGATCGACTACGAAGTGCAGTGGCAGATCGAGACGCTTGAGGACGGCGGCCGCATCGAGCAGGCCACGGTGCTGTTCGATCCCGACAGCGGCGAGACGCGCATGATGCGCTCCAAGGAAGACGCGCACGACTATCGCTACTTCCCCGATCCCGATCTGTTGCCGCTGGACATTGACGACGCGTGGATGGCGCGCGTCGGTGCCGCGATGCCCGAACTGCCGGTCGCCATGCGGGCGCGCTTCGAGCGGGACTGGGGTCTGTCCGCCTACGATGCAGTCGCGCTCACCAGCAGCCGCGACAGCGCCGCGTATTTTGAAGCGACCGTGGCCGCCGCCGGCGAAGCACTCGCCAAGCCCTGCGCCAACTGGATCATGGGTGAGCTGGCGGCGCGGCTCAACAAGGCCGAGCAAGATATCACCGACGCGCCGGCCAGCCCGGCGCAACTGGCCGCGCTGGTGGCGCGCATCGCTGACGGCACGATTTCCAACAACGCGGGCCGAAAAGTGTTCGACGCCCTGTGGCAGCAGACCGGCGACGAGGTCGACGCGATCATCGAGTCGCTGGGCCTCAAGCAGATGAGCGACAGCGGCGAACTGGAGCGCATTGTTGAGGAGGTGATCGCCGCCAATGCGAGGTCGGTCGAGGAATTCCGCGCCGGCAAGGAAAAGGCGCTCAACGCGCTCGTCGGTCAGGTCATGAAAGCCTCGCGCGGCAAGGCGAACCCCGCTCAGGTGAATGCACTGCTGCGGCAGAAACTGGACGGCTGAACGCTCCGGCGTGACACCCGCAGGCGCGCGCCTGCTGCTATGCTCAAACCTTGCACGCGCTGGAGGCGCACGCCATGAAACTGTTTGTCATCACCCTGTCCATTCTGATCGCGCCATCGCTCGGCGCGGTCGAGGCCGAACTGCCGCGACTCAAGCCCGGTCTGTGGGAAAACGTCACACAGATGAGCAACCTGCCCGGCTACTCGCACCGGGTGCAAACCTGTGTCGATGACGCCACGGTCGATCTGATGCTCTCGCCTGACACCGGCAACTGCAGCAAGCGCAATATCCGGCGCGAAGGCAACCGCGTCATCATCGACCTGGTGTGTGAGGCCGATGCCAGCACAGTCACCACGCACGGCAGCTTTTCCGGCGATTTTGACGATCGTTACGCCGGCATCGTCACGTCCACGTTTTCGCCGCCGCTGCAAGGCATCGCCAGTACCGAGATGCGCACCACGGCGGCCTGGCTGGGCCCGTGCAAGGCCGGCCAGAAACCGGGTGACATGGTGATGCCGGACATGCCCGCGTTGCCCGGTGGCATCAATCTCAACGAGCTGATGAAGAATCTGCCGAAGATGCCGCAGCAATGAAGCTGCGATCGGCCAGCGCCCTATTTGTCACCACGCTTCTGGCCGTGCCTGCACATCCCGTGCTCGCCGCAACGCCCTATACCGATTGCCGCGGCCAGCAAATCGCTGACGCGGACAGCACGCTGCTGACATGCCCGGACTCGCCCAACTGTGTCTCGAGTGAACATGCGGACGCGGATTCACGCCTCGACGCGCCGACCGGCATCACCATAGCGGCCTTGCGTCGCGCCATCGAAAATGAGGCGCGCAGCGAGATCGTGGCGGCCGGGGAACGCTGGCTGATCGCGCACTTCCGCTCGCGGGTGTTCGGCTTCATCGACGAAGCGCATTTCATTCTGCGCGACGACGGCCGCCTTGCGCTACGCAGCGGCGCGTGCAGTGGTTATAGCGATTTTGGCGTCAACCGGCAACGCCTGGCGCGCATCGTCGCCGCCGCACAGGCGCC
This sequence comes from uncultured Rhodocyclaceae bacterium, assembly GCA_965364825.1. Taxonomy (GTDB): domain Bacteria; phylum Pseudomonadota; class Gammaproteobacteria; order Burkholderiales; family Rhodocyclaceae; genus Nitrogeniibacter. The sequence goes on from CBDTZF010000158.1 coordinate 2,953, forward strand.
CGACCCATCACAAGGACAGTGAGCCATGTGTCAGTTGCTTGGGATGAACTGCAATACACCGACCGACATCTGCTTCTCATTCACCGGCTTTCAGGCGCGCGGCGGTCTGACCGACATTCATCAGGATGGTTGGGGCATTGCCTTTTTCGAGGGCGTCGGTTGCCGCGTGTTTCTCGACCCGCGGCCCAGCATCGATTCGCCGGTGGCCGAAATGGTGCGCAACTATCCCATCCGTTCGATTAACGTCATCGCGCATATCCGCAAGGCCACGCACGGGCAGATTTCGCTCGAGAACACGCATCCGTTCATGCGCGAGTTGTGGGGTCAATACTGGCTGTTTGCCCACAACGGCGACCTCAAGGAATATGCGCCGACATTCAGCGGACGCTTTCGGCCGGTCGGCACCACCGATTCCGAGCGCGCCTTCTGCCATATTCTCGACACGCTCTCCGGGCGCCATCCGGACACGCCGCCGTCGCTCGAGGTGCTGCACGAGGAGCTGCGCCAGCTCGCCACCGATATCGGCGCCCACGGCGAGTTCAATTTCATGCTCTCCAACGGCCAGGCACTTTTCACTCATTGCGCGTCACGACTGGCCTACATCATTCGCCAGGCACCGTTCGCCGAAGCGCATCTAATGGATCAGGACGTCACCGTCGACTTCAACCAGGTCACAACGCCGGATGACCGCGTCGCCGTCATTGCCACGACGCCGCTGACCGACAACGAAGAATGGGAAATCATCCCTCCGGGCACCTTGCTGACCTTTGTCGACGGCGCGCCGCATCCGATGGCGAAGTGTGCCACCCGGCCTTTTTACCGGCCACCCAAGCCGGCCGGGGCATGAGCCACGTTCTGACATCACAAAGGCATTTCGGGGCATAGTTCCCGTCTATCCCGAAACCCTTGGAGGTTCGTAATTTCCAGTCCCGCTTCCACACCCTGCCCGCTATGTCACCCCGTCGCGGAAAACGTGCTCTGGCAAGACGCGCGCTGTCGCGTGATTCGCGTTGATGATGCGGACTACCCCGGTTTCTGCCGGGTTGCCTGGCAGGCGCACGTTGCCGAGATGACCGATCTGGATCCAACCGACCGAGATCACCTGATGCACTGCGTTTTCGCGCTCGAAGCCGCCATGCGTGAGTGCTTCGTGCCGCTCAAGATCAATCTTGCCAGCCTCGGCAACCAGGTGCCGCATATGCACTGGCATGTCATCGCCCGTCATGCCGATGACACACATTTTCCCGATCCGATATGGGCGGCGCGAAAACGTGACGGGGCGGCGCGTCCACCGGTGAGCGACGATGCTTTGCGCGGCGCATTGACGCGGGCGCTCGACGTACGGCGTTGATTGATGCGGCGCATGGCGGCATCATTACCGGTCCGCGCGCCCGCCGTCGCCTGGTGGCTGCGCGAGCACACCCTCCACGCCCGGAAATCAGCATGAATTATCAGGACCCGACCGTTGCGCTTGAAGTCATTCGCGGCCTCAACCCGGTCAACGTGGGCGATTCTCACGCCGCGCTCACACGCATCGTTGCCGCGCAACTCGACAAGCCGCCCGCGCCCGAACAGCATTTCGAAGTGCTCGAAGCAGCGCGCACCGCCATCGCCTTCGTTCAGGAAGCGCTGGCCAGCCGGTATGCTGATCACCCGCTGCCACCCGATAGCGACGAGGATGCGACGCTCACCCGCGTGGTTAAGCTGTGGCGCGATCTGGCACAGTCCTACACCCTGATTTCGCAGCGCGATGCGGCCCACGAAACGCTGTCGGCGCAGCGCCCGACGCTGCTGCAGCGCCGGCTGCATTACACCGGCGCGTCGCTGCTCGAGTATTTCCGCGCCCATCGCGCCGTACCGCCCGGCATGTGGCTGGACCTGCATGCGGGTTACGCGGTGGCCGAACAACAGGACGTGGCGCGCACACGCGTGGCCGATCCGCTCAACGAAGTGTGGAAAGCGCAAAGCAGCGTCGAAGCCTATGTGGCGGTGTTGCTGGTCGACCTCGCCAACCCGTTCGGCCGCAGCCGCCGGGAATTCGACTGGGTGTGCCGCTGGGCGCAACGATTCGCGCCCTACTGCGCCTTGATTTCACCCGACGAGACTGAAAAGCCCGGCACCTACGCGCTCGATCTGAGCCGTGACAACGGTTTACGCCCGCTCGCGACCCTGCCGGCGTCGACTCATCGGCGACGGTTCGACGGCGCCCGTCTAGCGGGGCAGATCCAGGCCGTGCTGACACAGTTCAAACAGGGTGTCACGCCCTCGTCGCTCGGTCTCGGCGACGACTGCACCATCGAATCCGGTTCACGCCTGTTGTTGTCGCTGTATCGCCCGTGGGGCCTGGCATCGGCCGGCCGGCGCTATCAGCGGCGCTCGTCGCGCGGCAGGCTCGAACTATGTGCGAGTTGGGAAGCGATCGGCTTCTACGTGCTCGGCAAACCCTTCGAGTGCCCCAACACCCGCAACTTCAACCCGCTGCAAACCGATATTGCCTTGCTCACCTTCGGCGAACGCGCCGAGGAAGTGCCCCAGCGCCCCGAAGAGATCAAGCGCATTGCGATCGAACGCGGCTACATTCCACAGGTATGGGAAATCATCGATCAGTCGGTCGGCGGCTTCCGCATGCAATGCCAGCCGCGTGCGCAACGGCTGGAGCATCATCAACTCGTCGGCATTCGCCCTCCCGACGGCGAGCATTATTTGCTGGCGCACATCAGCTGGCTGATGTACCGACCCGACGGCATCATGTCGCTCGGTGTGCACACCCTGCCCGGCCTGCCCGAAGGGGTCGCTGCACGCCTTATCGGCTTACACTCCACCTCGCGCGATCCTTACCGGCTGGCGTTCCTGCTGCCGGCGGTTCCAGCACTCAAGGCGCAGCCCAGTCTGGTCCTGCCGGGCGGGTGGCACCAGGCGCAGCGCATCGTCGAACTCAAGATGGGGACCAAGACGATGCAGGTCCGCCTGACGCGGCTGGCCACGCGCGGCAGCAATTTCGACCGCGTGGAATTCACCACGCTGGACCGGATCTGATCGCCTGTTGCGCTGGCAGCCGCTTCGGACGGTTTGGCTTGGGCCATTTGCGCATTTTCCCAACTTCGGGCCGCGCCATCGCGTCGCTTCAGACCGGTCGCCGCGAATCCGCGACAGAACGCATCAGGGTA
>CBDTZF010000159.1:0-5963 GCA_965364825.1 uncultured Rhodocyclaceae bacterium
AAAACGGACTTCGACAGGGAGGTCGTGCTCAAAGATCATGCCGACGAACCGACAGCCAATCGCAAGTTTGAAATTCTCCGCGAAGATGGTGCAACCCTGCGTGGCGTCACCGACGCGGAGGGCAAGACCGGCATCCAGCAAAGCGACTTGATCGGGCGCTACAGCGTAACGATCCTTGACTGAGGCACAGCGCACAACATGGCTACGCAAGACCACGACCCCGCCGGGGGCACTCTTGAAACGACCCTCGACGAAGAAGGCCGCGAGACCGCATCGACGATGCTCGCCAGCAAGGGCGGCGTCGACACGATGTATATCAGCCCGAATCAGGCGATTCCGGTGATTTTTGTGCCCGGCATCATGGGGAGTCCGTTGATTTCCGTGGATCAAAGCAACGAATTCTGGCCAACGCGGGGAAAATGGGCATGGTTTCCCGACGACGACGGTTGGATCGTCTGGGGTTTCGGCAAAATCGAAGCGTGGGATCGAAAAGGATTGCTCGCCCCGGAGAAAACGCGTCCGGTGCAGTCACCACGCGACGCCGACGAAGCCACGATCTCCGAATTTGTCGAACCCCACCGTATGCCGCTCGCGGAAGCCAAACGTCGTGGCTGGGGCTCGGTGATGCTCAAGTCGTATAGCGGCATTCTTAAATATCTGGAAACCCAGCTCAAATATATTTTTTATCGTGGCAACATCTACCCCGGCACCGAGAGGACGCGCCCCGCCCACCCGGAAGACTGGGGTGAACTCAAGGGCTATGCACGTCTGAGCGACGAGCAATTGCGCAGCGCTGCCGCCTGGCGCTTTCCCGTTTACGCGGTGGGCTATAACTGGATGGACAGCAATGGCAATGCGGCCGACTACCTCAAGCGACGCATCGACGCGATCCGCGCCGACTGCCGCGAACGTCTGAAACTCAAGGTCGACAAGGTCATTCTGGTGACTCATTCGATGGGCGGGCTGGTCGGGCGCATGTGCGCCAAGCGCTATGAGGACGATATCCTGGGTATCGTACATGGCGTGCAGCCGGCCACCGGCGCGGCCACCGCATATGCCCGCGTGCGCGGTGGGTGGGAGTCGAATGCCTCTCTACGCCGCCCGCTGGGAGTCGTGCCGGCGATGGTGGGCGCCTGGGCTCTCGGCTGGACAGGACGTAAAGTGGCTACCGTGTTTGCCGCCGGCCCCGGGCCGCTCGAATTGCTGCCCAATCAATTGTATGGCTCCGGATGGATGAACGTGACCTTCAAAGGCAACGGCCGTAGCGAGGAAAAGCCCCTTTTCAGCCTGCCACTGACCAACCCGTATGACGAGATTTACCGCGTGTCGGACAAATGGTGGCGTCTGGTGCATCCGGGGTCTTTAGTGAAAGGAAAAGACAGCTATAGCCCAAGTGACGATACATCGACCGAGGCGCGTGCTGAGTGGGCGATCTATTCGATGCGCCTCGACATTGCCAGTTCATTTCACACCGAACTGGCCACCTACTATCACCCACAGACCTACGCCTATTGTGGTGCAGACGATAACCGGCAGGCTTGGCATCGAGTGAGCTGGAAGCTGACTGACGCCGGGGCAAATATGCCGGTGCCCGCGGCGCGCGAACCGACGACGCAAGAAGCGCGCGATGGCGTACTCGAATCCGATCCGATGTCGGGTTATTGCTATGTGCGCAATCCGGCCAGCGCGCGGAAAGAAACCTACTATCACCCGGTGAGTGGCGTCGCGCTTGGCGACGTTACTCATGTGGACACGTTGCTCGCCAGCCTGAGCGGACAGGACGACGCGGGCGATGCGACGGTGCCGGCGCATTCCGGCCTCGCGCCGCACGACGACGCGACCTTCTTCGCCGCGATGCGAGGTTTCGAACACCAAGGAAGCTACGACGATGATGCCGTGCGCGCTGTCACCCTGTATTCGATCATCCGCATGGCGGCACAGGCCGAACCGCTCGAATGAAACGTTATCTGACCTGGGCCGTCATCGGCGCACTTGTGGTTTGGGCAGCTAGCCAGGCAATTCACTTTTACCACATCACCTTTCCGAACCGGACGCACACCATGATTGACGCTCTCGAGGACATGCAGACCTTTTGTGTTGGACGCTTTTTGATCGATTTGCCCAGAGGAACGAAGATTACGTCGGTAACAGGCTCGGGTGGGCCGGCGGATTTCAGCGCGCAAACGGGAGTGTCCAAAAACAGGTTCGGATGGCTCGTTAACCAGCGTTGGGAGGAAATCAGCGCGCGAACAATCAATCCAGTGGGAAAGAAACCTTTCGACGAACCGTCAAAGCGCACCGATCCGATAGAGAACGGCGTCCTGTTCGCGTTTGACCACGCGACGACGCGCTTTACATGGAATGGCGAAACGCGCGATTGGCCGATGCACAAGACTGATGCATTCCTGTGGCGTGATGAAATGCTTTACAGATTCGACGACAATTCCGACGATCAAAAAATCATCGACACCATGCGTATGCTGCAGGTGCTGCCTGACGGCGTAACTCCCGTCGAGCCCGGCTTCTGCGGCCCGCGCAGTTTTTTCCCGGGGGGTTATCGACCTGAGTCGGTGGATGTGACGTTCCGGCTGCCCGTGTCTCAGAAAATGACCTTACGCATCAAAACCACAACCTATCCAAGTGTGCAGAACACGCCCGACGAGCCGCCACGTCCGGACGCCACGCCGCTCGAGTCAGAGGATTTCAAAAGCCTGGTGCATAGGGATACGAAGCGAACGGTATCGGGGCGTGATGGCCTCGAGTGGAGTGTTGGATCGACCCAGCGCAAATTCCAAACGTTCGAGACGTACATTTTCGCCCGGTGGTTCACTTCCGGGGCGCCTGCCTCGGCGGGCTACCCTGCTATTACAGCCGATCTTGGAGTCGTGTACGAAGCCGACGAACCACCTCCCTCATGGGGCGGCTTCCCTCCAAAGTCTGTACCGGACGATATCGACGAAGAAGCGTTCATGACCTATTGGGACACCATCCTCGACACCCTGCGCCCACGCCCCGGTGCGATACCTACGGGCGAGAAGTAAAGCGCGATAGCGGACGGTGCTGGACGCGCTTGATGGCGTACTCGAATCCGATCCGATGGCGGGTTATTGTTATGTGCGCAATCCGTCAAGTGCGCGACAAGAGGCTTACCACCATTCTGTGAGCGGTGCCGCCATTGGCAAAGGCCACCACGCCGACACCGCGCTCGCCAGTCTGAGCGGACAGGGCGATGCGACGGTGCCGGCGCATTCGGGCGTTACTCCGCGCGACGACGCGACCTTCTTCGCCGATATGCGCGGCTTCACATCTATGACGATGAAAACGTAAGCGCCGTGACGCTCTACTCGATCATCCGCATGGCCGCGCAGGCTGAACCGCTCGTATGAAGCGCTACCTGACCTGGGCAGTCATCGGTGCGCTTGTGCTGTGGGCAGGCAGCCAGGCATTTCACTTCTATCGAGTCACCGTTCCCGACAGGACGCATACCATGATCGACGCTGTCGAGGATATGCAGACCTTTTGTATTGGCCGCTTCTTGATTGATTTGCCGAGAGGAACGAAGATTACGGTGGCAATGGGTACTGCCCGTGGTGCCCACTTCAGCGCGGAATCTCCCGTGTCTCGTGCGAAATTTGGATGGAAAGTGAAGGATCGGTGGGCGGAAGTAGAGCCCATGAAAGCCGACTCTTATGACAAACCCTATGTCGAACCGAGCAAGCGTCTGGAACCCGCGCCGGACGCAGTCGTATTTGCGTACGAGCATGTCCTGGTTTCCGGTCCCGACGCATTTGGCGTAGACCTGGACCGGGTCCATGCTAGAAACGAAGGGTACCCTTGGCGCGACAACGTGCTGTACAGCTTTACGGACCTTGCGGCTGTGGAGCAGATCGTCGATACCATGCGCATCCTTCAAGTGCTTCCTGATGGCGAAATTCCCAATGAGCCCGGTTTCTGCGGCCCGCGCAGTTTTTCCCCGGGTGGCACTACGCCCGAGTCGGTGACCGTGGCGTTTGAGTTACCCACGAAACCGGCGTTCGGTATCCGTTTTCTATCGAGCACGTATCCGAGCGACGATGCGCGTAAAGGGTTTTTTCCTGCGCGCTTCGATCCTACGCTGATTCAAAGCGATAAATTCAAATTGATCATGGACCGGGACGCGAAGCGAACAGTGACAGGGATGGCTGGCGAAGAATTCATTGAGGGCAGCACGAGTACCGAGCGTGGTTCTGTTGAAACACTCATACAGGCCGAATGGCGGTATTCGGGAGAACCGAAAGCATCGGGCGCTCCAGCAATGCGTGTGCGTGGAACAATCTCGTATGAAACCGACGAGCCGCCTTCCCCGTGGGGCGACTTCCCACACAAATCCTCGCCTAACATGATCGACAAAGAAGCGTTCATGGCCTACTGGGACACGATCCTCGACACCCTGCGCCCACGCCCGGGTGCGTTACCCGCCGGCGACAAATAACGCGTCGTCGAACGTCAGATGACGCAATGCTACGGGCGCCGAATGGCGCCCGTAGCATTTTCCGGCCTGGTGCGCTCCGCCGTCAGCCTGAGCGCCGACGGCGGCTTTGGCCGCTACAGGCGGGTGGTTGGTGTCGTGGAGCTGGTTACTCACGCGCACGCGCCACAATCGCGCGCTTCAAGAGAAGTCGGTCGTACAAATCGTCGATTGCCTATCTGCCGTGCACGCGCCCTACGCCGCGTAGCAGCGGAGCGAACGCTTACCGAGCCTGCAGAACCCCGGCGGCGAGCATGCCCCGGTGCTCGAACACTACGACGACGCCGGCCCCTACATACGCAACAAGGAACAGACCCTGAGGTATCCACTCAAATTGACCCGGAAAGGGTTGGATTCAGGCGCAACGCATTGTGATTGCGAGCAACTCACTGTTGCACCTGCTCGTCGGAAACGATGAGTTCGTCGAACATACGTTGACAACTGTTCAGTGTAACGATCAGGCGGGCAAGAAGCACACACGAATATGCATGTCGTTTGGCTGAGCCGGGACGCATTTGTCGATGCAACTGACATTGCTCGGCGACTGTGCCGAGCAACCACAACAGAAAAGCGGCCAGCGAAGCGATGAGTACCAGCACTGTAAATCGGCCCACGCCGCGCGAGCGGCTGCGCTCCAGACCGGAACCTGTCTATGATTTTGCGTCACTTTACTTCCTGAATTTACTGTCGAATCGTAGTTGTTTTGGTCTTCAATTTTCTCCTTCGCAGGTGGGTTGATCCACACTGCGGCTGCGTGAACACGCGTCCGACGCTACGTGTCCGGCAAGCTGGCTGGCGTCCGGGTTAGACTCAAGCTCGATCACAATCCGATTCGCGAGGTGCGCCATGCAACTGCTTGAAGCGGTCAAAACCGAACATGCCGGCTTGACCCTGCTGCGGCGTGACATTCACGCCTATCCGGAGCTGGGGTTCAACGAGCACCGCACGGCGGAACTGGTGGCGTCGCGGCTTGAGGCGGCAGGGATTGAAACGCATCGCGGTATTGCGCGCACCGGCGTGGTGGGCGTGATCCGCAACGGCACATCGTCACGGTCGATCGGGCTGCGCGCGGATATGGACGCGTTGCCGATGCAGGAGCGCAATGATTTCGCGCACAAGTCGCGCCATGCAGGATGCATGCATGCCTGCGGGCATGACGGGCACACCACGATGCTGCTCGGTGCGGCCGAACACCTCGCGCGTCATGGTGATTTCGATGGCACCGTCGTATTCATCTTTCAACCCGCCGAGGAGGGTGGCGGCGGGGGGCGCGAGATGATCGACGAGGGCCTGCTGACACGCTTTCCGATCGATACGGTGTACGGCCTGCATAACTGGCCGGGCATGCCCGTCGGTAATTTCGCCGTGCACAGCGGCGCCGCGATGGCCTCGGCCGATCGTTTCGAGATCGACGTTCGCGGTCAGGGCGCTCATGCCGCGATGCCGCATCTGGGGG
>CBDTZF010000160.1:0-5948 GCA_965364825.1 uncultured Rhodocyclaceae bacterium
GACGTAGCGCAGCGTGTCCCAACCTGTCGGATAGACCTCCATCGGAATGAGGTAGAGGGTGATGCCGACAATGCTGGCGGCGAGCACCGCCAGATAGACGGGTAACTCGTTGTCGTAGCGGTAGGCGCGCAAGGAACGCTGGCGCAGGGCGAGAAAGTGGGTGGCATAGTTGATGCCTGAGAGCAGTGCAAAACCCATTGCTATCAGTTCGATCGGCAGGCTGTTGAAATGGCCGAGACTGGCGTCCTTGGTGGAAAAACCGCCCAGTCCCATGATCGAGAAGCCATGCATGAGGGCGTCCCAGAAATCCATGTCGGCCCACATCAAGCTCGCCACGCAGGCCACCGTGAGCATCACGTAGACCGTCCACAGCCCTTTGGCGGTCTCGGCAATACGTGGCGTGAGCGCGGACTCTTTCATCGGCCCGGGCACTTCGGCCTTGAACAACTGGCGCCCACCGATACCGAGCAGCGGAAGGATTGCCACGGCAAGGACGATCACACCCATGCCTCCGATCCAGTGCAGGAAGGTGCGCCAGAAGTTGATCGACAGCGGCAGATCGTCGAGCCCCGACATCACCGTCGCGCCCGTTGCGGTGAGTCCCGAGGTGGCTTCGAAATAGGCATCCGTGAACGACATGTCGGGCATGAAGAGCCATAACGGCAAGGCGGCAAAGAGCGGCAGCGTCACCCAGGTGAGCACCACCAGCAGAAAGCCGTCGCGCACGCGCAGGTCACGTTTTCCGCTGCGCGTGGTGCTCCACAGCAACACGCCGGTGGTGAAGGTGATGAGAATCGATTTGTCATAGGCGGAGAGTGCGTTGTCGTCAAACAGCCACGACAGGCTCAGCGGCACGCCCATGAGCAGGGCGAAAATGACGATGATCAACCCGAGCGGGTTGAGGATCGGGTGGTAGCGACGCATGTCAGAAGAAGGAGAAGTCGACCTGGAAGAGTTTCTCGACCTGTCGAACGAGCTTCTTCGACGTGCAAAAGACGATCAGGTGGTCCTCGGGTTCAATGATGGTGTCGTGATGCGGCATGACGACCGTGGCGCGCCCCGCCTTGTCGCCGTCGCGCCCCTCTTCGCGCACGATGGCGCCGATCGTGGCGCCGCGTGGCAGACGGATGTCTTGGATCGCGCGGCCGGCCACCTTGGAGTTCTTTTGGTCGCCGTGGGCAATGATCTCGAGCGCTTCGGCGGCACCACGGCGCAGGCTGTGAACTGCCACCACGTCACCGCGGCGGACATGGGCAAGCAGCGAGCCAATGGAGGTCTGCGCCGGTGAAATGGCAATGTCGATCGGGCCGCCCTGCACCAGATCGACGTAGGACTTGCGGTTGATCAGCGCCAGCGTGCGCCGCGCCCCCATCTGCTTGGCGAGCGAGGCCGACATGATGTTGTCTTCCTCGTCGTTGGTGAGTGCGACGAACATGTCCATCTCGTCGATGTTTTCGTTTTCGAGCAGGTTCTCGTCGGTCGCGTCGCCGGACAGGACTAGTGTTCGTGACAGTTCGTTGGCGATGAATTCGGCGCGCGGTTTGTTGGTTTCGAGCACCTTGACCTGGTAGTCACGCTCGATCGAGCGCGCCAGTCGCAGGCCGATATTGCCCCCGCCGGCGATCATGATGCGCCGTATCGGACGGTCGAGCCGCGCCAGTTCGCGCATCACCTGGCGGATGTGCACCGAGGCGGCAAGGCAGAACACTTCATCACCCGGATGAATGAACGTGTCTCCCTTCGGCGTGATCGGTTCACCTTGGCGGTAAATGGCCGCAATGCGGACCTCGACGTTGGGCATGTGGTAGCGCAGCGCCTTGATCGGGTGGCCAACCAGCGGCCCACCCTCGTAGGCACGCACGGCGATCAGGCTGAGCACGCCGTTGGCGAAATCGAGCACCTGCAGCGATTCCGGGAATTCGATCAGGCGGCGGATGTAGTCGGTGACGATCTGCTCGGGGCAGATGGAAAAGTCGACGGCGAAATTGTCGACATCGAGCAGCTCGGGAAAGTCGACAAAATCGGACGAGCGCAGCCGGGCAATACGCGTCGGCAGGTTGAACAAGGTGCGTGCAATGCGGCAAGCACACAAATTCGTCTGGTCCGACTGGGTGACCGCAATCAGCAGGTCGGCGTCTTCCGCGCCGGCGTCGCGCAGCACCTTGGGCGAGGCGCCGTTGCCGCAGACGGTGCGCAGATCAAGCCGGTCGCGCAGCGCTTGCAAGAGCGCCGGATCGGTGTCGACGATGGTGATGTCGTTGGCTTCGGAAACGAGATTTTCAGCGACCGAGGTGCCGACCTGGCCGGCACCGAGCAAGATGATTTTCACGGTGACCTTGTGACATGCGGGTGAAAAAGTGCTCTGATCTTACGCTGTTTGCCGCGTCGGGTGCGAGAAATTTGTGCACTGCACCAAATCGTTTGTCGGCGTCAGGACTCTTTTTCTTCTTGCCGTTTTCCGGTCGGGATGCCCAGTTGTTTGAGTTTGCGGTAGAGATGCGTGCGTTCCAGCCCGGTTTTCTCCGCCAGCCGGGTCATGTTGCCGCCCTCGACACGCAAGTGGTGCGAAAAATACTCGCGCTCGAACACCTCGCGCGCTTCGCGCAGCGGCATATCAAGCGGTAGGCCGTGGCTGGTCGGTGTTGGATCGAGCAACCGCTGAACGTCACGATCGGTGATCTCGTCGTCGAGTGCGCCCAGCGCAAGTGAGCGCACGGTGGTGCGCAGTTCTGCATAGCCGCCCGGCCAGGCGTGAGTGCGTAGCGCATTGAGCGCGGAGCTGCCGAAGCTTCGATTGGGCACTTCACCCGCTTCGACCTGATGCACCAGCAGTTGGGTCGCCATGTCAGGAATGTCGTCTCGCACCGCATCCAGCGCCGGGAGTGGCAGGCTGATTTCGAACAATCGGGGAACCAGCGTCGCGTCCCAGCCCGCTTCGATCAATGCTTCCGGTGTCGCGTCGGTGGCCATGATGAGGTGTAGATCGAAGCGGTCGAGGCGATCGAACGCGAAGGCGAGGTTTTTTTGCTGCGGCTTTGACAGCCGCTTGAGTTCGCCGACGAAAAGGGTGCCGCCATGATGCGTCTGCAGCTGATCGAGATCGATCGGTCCGCCGATGGCGGTAAGATCGAGCCAGCTGTCGCGGCGCTTCTTGATACTGCGTGCGGCAAGTTCGGCGAGCGAGCCGCCGGCGATTCTGAGCAGCAGATGGCGGGTGCGGGTGGCGACCTGTTCGAGCCGTTTGCGCAGATCGCGCAATGCCGCCGAGCGGTTAAACGCGGCCAGCGTCAGTGCCGCCGGCTGGCTGGCCTCGGCGCGCGGGCGCACCGCCATGGCGCGCTTGACAGTGGTCAGCAGCTTTTTCAGGGCGATCGGTTTTTCGAGGTAATCGATGGCGCCGATACGCGTCGCTTCCACCGCGGTGTCGATGGTGCCGTGGCCGGACATCATGATCACCGGCATGGTGAGCTGTCCGCTGGCCGACCATTCCTTGAGCAAGGAGATGCCGTCCGAATCCGGCATCCAGATGTCGAGGAGTACCAGATCGGGTCGCGCCTTGTTGCGTGCTTCCCGCGCACTGGTGGCATTTTCGGCAACGCGGACATCGTAGCCCTCGTCACGCAGGATCTCGGAGAGCAGTTCGCGGATGCCGACTTCGTCGTCAACGATGAGTATGGAAGGCATGGTCGAGGCCTATGTCCTGGATGCCGGGCGGAGCCGGATTCGCACCTCGGCGCCGCCATCGTCGTGGTTGAAAAGGCGGATATCGCCGCCGTGTTCATCGATGATCTTCTTGACGATCGCGAGGCCGAGACCGGAGCCGCGGCGCTTGGTGGTGAAATAGGGTGCGAACGGTCGCGCCAGAACATCGGGCGGGAAACCCGTCCCATTGTCGCGCACACTCAGCTCGATGTGTTGCGCGTTTACTGGCGCCGTGCGGATCTCGATGCGAGGATCGGGCTGGGCGTCGAGCGCTTCGCCCGCATTCTGCAACAGATTGTGGATGACCTGGCGCAGTTGCGAGGCGTCGCCCTGGACGGGCCTGAGCCCGGATTGCAGCACCGGGATGATCGGAATCGCGGACGCCTCATAGAGCACCAGCACCTCGTTGACCAGCGCGTTGAGATCAAGCTCGGCGAACGTCGGGGCGGGCAGTTTGGCATAGTCGCGGAAGGCGTTGACCAGATTCTTCATGGCCTCGACCTGGTTGACGATGGTCGTGGTGGATCGCTCAAGCAGGGCGCGCCCTTCGTCGTCCAGTTGTGCGGCAAGCTTCATGCCCATGCGCTCGGCCGACAGCTGGATCGGGGTCAGCGGGTTCTTGATTTCATGCGCCAGCCGGCGCGCGACTTCAGCCCACGCTGCGGTGCGTTCGGCGGCGATGAGATGGGAAATATCGTCGAACACGATCACCGTGCCCCCGCCCGACGCTTCTGGCAAGTGTGCGCCGTGGACCAGCAGGGTTTTCTGGCTGCCATCGGGGGCGTCGATTTCGATCTGCTCATGCCAGTCGTCTTCGTCTTGCGCCAGCCGCGCGAGCACCGTGTCGCGAAAGACGACATGTCGCGGCCAGTCCGATAGCGGAATGTTTTCGTGATCGTCGAGGCTGTCGTCAAGAATCTGGGTGGCACCGAGATTGGCGGCACGCAAGGTGCCATCGGCGGCGAAGGCGAGGACGCCGGTGGAGAGATTGGCCAACACGCTTTCGAGATAGGCGCGCGCGGCCTCGACCGCCGCACGGTTTCGCTCGGCCAGAGCGCGGGCCTCGTCGAGCTGGCGCGTCATCTGACTGAAGGACTGAGTGAGAATGCCCAATTCGTCGTTGGCCGGAAGCGAGCGCCGCGGACTGTAGTCACCCTGCGCCACGGCTTCAGTGCCCTGGGCGAGGATCAGCAAGGGCTTGGTGAGCCGTCGCGCAAGCACAAAGGCGACCGCCACCGCGGTGAGCAAGGCGAGCAGTAGCGACAGAGTGAGAGTGAGTGTGTAGATGCGCTTGAGACCTTCGCGCCCGAGCGACAGCTCCTGGTAGTCGCGGTGCGCCACCTGCACCGCGTTGGCATTGCGGCTCAGTGATTCGGGCACCATTTGCCGAAGCTGCAAATAGAGTGTTTCGCTGGCAATGCTGCGTGTCGCCACCGCCGCCAATACCATCAGTTCAATCCGCCCGTCGGCATCGGTATCAACGAAGCGGGTACGCTGACCCGTGCGCACCTGACGCAGTTGTTCCCGATTGGGTAGTTCGGGCATCAGGCGGCCAACGTGGGTTGACGCGCTGGCGAGCACGCGCCCGCCTTCATCGAACAATGTCGCGCTATCGACGCCCGTTTGTTCGCGCATGCGGGTCAGGGCGACAACGGCCAGCTGCGGGTTGTCGCTCAGGTCGAGCGCCATCTCCTGGGCGTGATCTTCAAGCTGCTGACCCAGGTAATCGAGCGCGCTTTGGCCCAGCGCAATGCCGCCATCAAGCGCCGCATCGACACGCACGTCGAACCAGGTTTCGATGCTGCGGATGACGAACTGCAATGACACCGTATACACCACCACGCCCGGCACCAGCGCCATCAGCGCAAAAAAGAGCAGCAAACGGCTCTTCAGGCGTGCGCCGAACTTCTTCGCACGGTACTCCCGCACCAACCGGCGCAGCTGCACGCCAACGACACCGGCCAGCGCGACCACCACAAAACCGTTGATTGCCAGCAGGTAGGGATAGATGTCCGCCAAGACATCGGAATTCGCGGTCGCGCTGGCGAGCAGGAACAGCGCGAGGCCGGCCAGCGCAGCGGCGAGGATGATGGCCGCGCGTTTCATGGTGCCGCGAGCGGACCGGCGAGGAAGGTCCAGCGCACCCAGTCGGTTTCGATCGACCAGTCACCACTGCCCATATCCGAGACCAGAAAAGGTCGGGGAAGTTGCTCGGTATCGAGATAAAACCGCAGCGCCACGTTGTA
>CBDTZF010000161.1:0-5918 GCA_965364825.1 uncultured Rhodocyclaceae bacterium
CCGGACCCGTCGGCGAGGCGCTCATCATGACCGCCTTCGGCCTCTTCGTCGCCATTCCCGCGGTACTGGCCTACAACGGATTCACACGCACCAACCGAGTCGAGCTATCGGAACTGGACGGCTTCGCCCACGACCTGCACGCCTACTTCACCACCGGTGCGCGCGTTGTTGATCTGTCGCCACCGTCATCCGCCAAGGCCAACGAACCCGCACACATGTCCCGCCCTGCGGCCGAGGTGGCATGATGGCGTTCGGCGGATTCTCCGACGGTCCGGCGCAGGCGCCGATGAGCGAAATCAACACTACGCCGCTGGTGGATGTGATGCTGGTGCTATTGATCATTTTCATGATCACGGCCCCGCTACTCACCCACTCGGTCAAGGTCGACCTGCCCTCGGCAAGCAACACACCGACCGAAATCGAACCGGAGACGATTACCGTATCGCTCGATGCAACCGGCGCGCTGTTCTGGGACGACACCCCGGTCAATGATGCCGAGTTGCGCGCACGACTGGACGCCTCCGCAGTGCAACAGCCACAGCCGGAACTCCATCTACGTGCCGACCGTGCGACGCGCTACGAGACCATCGCCAGATTGATGGCCGCAGCGCGTCAGGCCGGTATCGAGAAGCTCGGCTTCATTACGCTGCCGGAGCGCGAGAACGCCGCACGGTGACGCCAAACACGGCGTAGACCGCCACTACCTCCGTCGATGTACGGACGAGCTGGTGATCGAAGATGGATTTGGCACGCAGTGCGCCAAACTGCCCGCCGGTCATCTCTTGCTCTACCCGGCTATTAGCCCCTGCACTGCAGCGAGTCGATCAGACGTGGCATGTGTTTCGCACCTTTGATGTGGCTGCAAAGCCTGGTGCGTGACGTTGAACGGCGCCGCCTGCTGTATGACATGGACCGCTCGATTGCCGCGCTGCGGGGCGCCCAGGACGGAAACGACGACATCGAACTGGTTCGCCTGACCGGCTGCTATCACAATCTGCTACGGATGCGGTCCGAGGTGTAGCGCCAGTTTCCTTGACGCTGCAAGGCGAAAAAAAAACGGCCCCCGAAGGGGCCGCTTTTCCATACTGCGCGATGCTCAGCCTTGTTTGGCTGCGTTCTGCTTGGTGCTGCTGGTCTTGTTTCCGTTCGACTTCTTGCTGGCGCGTTTCGCGCTGCCGCCGGTTTTCGAGCCGGTCGTCGCGCCACCACTCAGTGACAGATCGCTGCGGTTTTTCTTGATCAGCGCGGGGCCCACACCCTTGACTTGGGTCAGATCGTCGATGCTTTTGAATTCACCATTCTTGTTGCGGTAGTCAACGATCGCCTTGGCTTTGGCGGGGCCGACACCATTGAGGTTTTCCTGCAGCGCGGCGACGTCCGCCTTGTTGATATCCACTTTGTCGGCCTGTGCCAGCGGTGCGACACACGCCATGCACAACACCATCAATACCGCCCGTACGTTTTTCATCATCCGAATTCTCCTGCTCTCTTGTTTCCGACCGGCGAACAGCCGCGCGATCTCGAGGACGCAGTCTAAACTCGATAAAACTCAATTTAAATAAATCGATTGGCATAACCGGGCAGTCTGTCACGGCTCGGTTCATGCGCCCAGACCCTTGCGCATCAGCAGCAACACGCCCATGCCGACGATGAATGGCAGCCACGGATTGCGCCATTTCAGCGCCACCGCGATCGCACACGCAGCCGCCGCGAGTTTGGCATTGAAGGGATTGACCGCATCGTCCACAACCAGCAGATCAGGCGTGATGATGGCCGCCAGCGCCGCCGCCGGCGCATAGCGCAATGCTTCCTGAACGAGAGGCGGCAGCCGCGCCCGCTCGCCCATGACGATGAAACTGCCGCGCGGAATGTGCGTGGCTGCCGATATCAGCGCGAAGCACACCCACAGCCAGATGCCCTCCATCAGGCTTTCTCCTGTGATTCGGTGAACCAATGCTGGGCGGCGAAGCCGGCGGCAATGCCGGTAACGATGGCGGCAATCACGCCGAGCTTGAGCGGCAGGCCGCGAAAGGCCACCGAGGACAAGCCGCCGACGAGTGCGGCAACCAGCATCGGTCTTTTTCTGGCGAGCGGCACCAGCAACACCATCAGCGCGATGGTCGCCATGAACTCGAGCGACCAGTCTTTCGGCAGCACGCCCGCGCCGAGCACGCCGACGAGCACGAAGGCCTGCCATAACCCCCAGCCCCATAGCGCCGGCCCGAGGTAGAAGCCGAAGCGCCAGTGGCGGTCGGGTTCGGCCAGCATGCGCTCGGCACACACCGCGAAGACACCGTCGGTGAGCAGATAGCCGGACAGCAGGCGCTTGATCAGCGGGATGTCGTCGAAACCGCGCGCAATCGCCGCGCTGAAAATCAGAAATCGCAGGTTGAGCGCCAGCGCGGTGAGGCCGATCAACCACAGCGGCGCACCCGCGATGATGAGCGGCAGCGTGCCCATTTGTGCCACGCCGGCGTACACGATGAGATTCATGCCCATCGCCTCGGCAATCGACAGACCCTCCGAGCGCAGCGCCACGCCTGTCACCATGGCCCATGGAATCAGTCCGACCGAGACCGGAAGAAACGCCTCGAAGCCTTCGCGTGCGGCGGAGCGAAACGCACTCGTCACGCGGTCACCCGCGCCGGCGCGGCGCAACGGCGCCCACTGGCACGGCGCCCACCCACACACTGCCGTCTTCGGCGCGGCGAACATTGATGCCAAGACTGACGAACACGTCGACCAGCGTACCTTGCAACGACTGGCGCGCCGCTTCGAGTGCAGCCGGTGCATCAGCGGCGTACGCCGCATCGAGTTGTTCGGTGAGCGGCCCCCAGTAGGGGCCAAAGAAACTTGCCTGCATCGCCGCGCGAATCTCGGGGCTGATCGCTTCGAGCGGGCGCGTCAGCCCCGCCAGATAGCCCTGCGCATGCGCCGCGGTCTGCACCAGATGGCCGATGCGCCCAAGGCTACGCACGAAGAGACTGTCGAGATCGTCCTCGGCAAGCGCCAGCGCGACGTCCTCCTGCGTTGCCGCCGGCAGCGCATCGAGCACATCCATCAAGTGCTTGAGCATGAGGTCCGCATCGGCGGGCAGCGACCACACCGTTCGGCGGGTCACCGCATACTCGGTGCGAACGGCTTCGACCAGCGGCCGCAAGTGACTGTCGAACACCGAATCGCGCCACGCGCCCAGGCCTTCCTCGCCGGCCGCGATGGCGTCCAGATGGGTACGCATACGCCACATTTCGCTGTGCAACACATGGACGAAGCGCGCCATGTCGGTTTCGTCACCGCCCATCGCCGCGGCCACCTGAGCCCCTTCCATCACCAGCACCGGGCCGCTGTCGCGGTAGAGCGCGCGCGCCACGGTGGGGACGATGGCGCCGCCCGGCATCGGTAGCTCGCCCAGAGCGATCAGCGCGGCGGAGAAGTCATCCGCAACGACGACATGCCCAAGCACGCCTTCGAGCGGTTTATCCCGCGCGCAAATGCGCGTTACCAGCTCCCTGAAAACAACGTCGACCGTCGCCGCGGCAGCGCCAATCTGCGCTCCGCGGCATTCCACACGCAGCTTCACACCCACCTCCTTCGTTCGCCGGCACCCCCGGCACATACCGACATTCTAACCACGCGCGCCCGCGCCGGCGTGCGTCGAGCCGCCATCCGTCGAGCGAAGGTTCGCTGGATTTCTCCGCATGTCACTCACCCGCCAGGCGCCAGCCCTTCGACATTGGCACCGCACCGGCAATCAGCCGCGCACGGGACTCACTTCAGCGCCCCGAACCGCAGGGATGCAGATCTTTGCCACATTGCTCGAAATTGCCCAGCGGGCGATTGAAAGTGTATTCGAGCGGCTTGCCGATCCACTCGTGCGCGGTGTCACCCGCGGAGCCGGAAGGCAGAGTGAATGGCAGCGCGAGCACGAAGCCGACGGTGCCGAGCGCCGCGCCGACGAGGCCAAGCGGGCGCACGACAACGAGATCGACCGCCATGTCGGTGCCCTTGTCACCGGTCACGGTGTCTTCCGCGTACTGTGCCAGCGCGGGCGTGCTGATCAGCGTCGCGGCGAGAACGGTCATCCAGAATCGTTCCATCGTGATGCGCTCCTTGAATGCCTTCGCTCAGTGGCTGGCGAACACCGCCTGCGTACCGTCGCGATCGAACCGAATTACATCGTAGCGGTCGGCCGGGTACGGGCCTTCCATGCCGGGCGAGCCCATCGGCATACCGGGTACGGCAAGGCCGTGCGCCTGCGCTGGCGCGTCGGCCAGGAGTTGTTTGACATCCGCCGACGGCACGTGGCCTTCGACAACGTAGTTGCCGACTGTCGCGGTGTGGCACGAGCCCAGTGCTTCGGGCACGCCGAGCTGACGCTTGATGCGACTCATCTCGCCACTCGGCACTTCCTTCACGGCGAACCCGGCCTCGCGCATGTGCGTCGCCCATTGGGCGCAGCAACCACAATTGGGATCCTTGTACATGGTGACTTCGGGCGTCTCGGCATGCAGCGTGCCGGTGCACGCAAACAGCGTCGCGGCAAGCAGGGCCGCGCCAAGCAGCGTGTTGTTTTTCATCGATCGTTCCTTGTGTCCCAGTGCGGCGTTCAGGGCGCCGGTGGGTTGAAGCGTTGTGCTCGCATCTGGCGAATTTCGGCTGGCCAGCGGCTTTCAATATAGGACAGCACCGCGCGGATTTCGTTGTCGGCAAGAGTACCAGCGAAGGCCGGCATGTCGCTTTGGTAGCCATCAGGGGCGAGCGGCGGCACGATACCGTCGCGCGTCATGCGAAAGAGCATATCTATGGGGTGATGCCACGTGTGGCCGCTGGCGTCGTGCGGCGGTGCAGGCAGGCGGCCGTTCGCCTTGCGTTGGCGCCAGTCGGGTTCGCCTTCGAGGCTCGGACCATGGCAATTGGCGCAGTGGACGGTGTACAACTGCTCGCCGTTTGGGACGTCTGCAGATGTTTGCCCATCGCTTTGCGGCTTGCATCCGGCAACGGCAAACAGCACCCCCGCCAGCGTGACCGAGCGCAGAAAGCGCGCGGAGCTCACGCCGCGACCTGCTCGCCGCCGCCGCGCGGCAACGCCGGCATCACCAGGCGATAAATCAGCGGGATGGCGAACAGGGTGAGCACGGTGGAAAAACCCAGCCCCCAGACGATGCTCGCCGCCACCGGCCCCCACATCAGCGACTTGCCGCCAAGACCGACGGCGAGCGAGAACAAGCCGCCGATGGTGGTCAGGGTGGTGATGAGGATCGGGATCACGCGCCGCCGTGCGGCATACACCGCGGCGTGCAGCACGCTCATGCCCCTGCCGCGGCGCTCGTTGGCGGCGTCGATGAGCACGATCGCGCTGTTGACGGCGATGCCGGTGAGCGCGATGACGCCGTACAACGTGTACAGCGACATCGGATTCTGTGAGACGAACAGGCCGAGCACCACGCCCGTTAACGCCAGCGGCACGGTGACCAGAATGATCAGCGGTTGCCAGTAGCTTCTGAACTGGGTGGCTAGAATCAGGTAGATCAAACCCAGGCCGAATGTGAACAGACGGGCCATCGCATCAAGACTTTCCTGGATATCGTCGAGTTCGCCGGAAAAATCGAGCGACACCTGCGGGTAATTCGGCTGCAGTTTTTCCCATGCCGCCTTGAGCTGGTCGTTGGCGGTGACCGTATCGGTGGTATCGGGCAGCAGATCGGCCTCGACGGTGATCGCGCGGCGCAATCCATAGTGACGGATGTAACCTTTCGAGATGCGCATCTGCGCGTCGACCAGTGTGCCAAGCTGAATCTGCCGGCCGTCATCGAGCGGCACGGTGCGCTGCAGCAGTTCGTCGATATCGGTCAGCGTTTCGGGTTTGGCGCGCACGATGACATCCACCTTTTCACCATCGTCGCGAATGCTGGTGATCG
>CBDTZF010000162.1:0-5885 GCA_965364825.1 uncultured Rhodocyclaceae bacterium
CACGCCCGACGATGAGAGAGACGCCAGCGCGAAACACCGTGGCGCGGGTTTCAACCCGCCACCCGCCGTCTCCAGGCTGTGTGGCCGGATGAATCCGGCCCTACGGCGCCGTCACACCGCGTTCTTTCACGTTATCGGAAACGAAAGCGCCCGGTCAAAAGGCGTCGTCTGCCAACGCCAGCACACCGTCCGCACCGTTAACAATGGAGTACGCGAGACCCGGTGCTTGTGACAAGACATAGTCCGCAAAGAAATGCGCGGTATGAATCTTGTTCTGATAGAAACCCGCATCGTCAGGTGAGCCGGCCAGCATTTGATGCGACACCAGCGCCGCCCGCGCCATCTGCCAGCCACCGGCAACGATTCCGAGCAGCTTGAGCATCGGCACCGCACCGGCCGACGCCGACTTGATGTCGGCGCGGTAGGTTTCGAGCAGATAGCCGGTCGCCTCTTCCAGCGCACTCACGCCGGCTGACAGCGATTGGCGCATGGCCTTGAAGGCATCGTCCGACACATCGCCCAGTTGCGACTCCACGGTGCGCATTTGCGCAATCACCGCCTTGATCGCCGCGCCTTTGTCGCGCGCGATCTTGCGGCCGATCAGGTCATTGGCCTGAATCGCAGTGGTGCCTTCGTAAATCGTGGTGATGCGTGCATCGCGCAGATACTGCGCGGCGCCCGTCTCCTCGATGTAGCCCATGCCGCCGTGCACCTGAACGCCGAGCGACGCGATGTCGATCGAATTCTCGGTGCACCAGCCCTTGACCACCGGAATCATCATGTCGACAAACGCCTGATTCTCGGCGCGCACTGATTCATCGGCGTGTGCATGCGCCATGTCGGTCGCGGCACCGACCACATACGCCAGCGCACGCATGGCCTCGGTGGTCGAACGCATCGTCATGAGCATGCGCCGTACGTCGGGATGACGGATGATCGCCACTTTTTTGCCGCTGCGATCGCCGGCTTCGGTGCCCTGCACGCGATCGCGCGCATAGCCAACCGCTTGCTGATAGGCCCGCTCGGAAAGTGCCAGACCTTCCATGCCGACCGCAAAGCGCGCCTCATTCATCATGATGAACATGTATTCGAGGCCGCGATTCGCCTCGCCGACGAGATAACCGGTAGCGCCGCCGTTGTCGCCAAAGGCGAGCACGCAGGTCGGGCTGGCGTGGATGCCGAGTTTGTGTTCGATCGACACGCAACGCACATCATTGCGCTCACCCAGCGAGCCGTCGGCGTTGACCATAAACTTGGGAACGACGAACAGCGAGAGTCCTTTCACACCTTCCGGCGCATCGGACAAGCGGCCGAGCACCAGATGCACGATGTTGTCGGTCAGATCGTGCTCGCCGTAAGTAATGAAAATCTTCTGGCCGAAGACCTTGAAACTGCCATCGCCTTGCGGCTCAGCACGGGTGCGCACCGCTGCGAGGTCAGAACCGGCCTGCGGTTCGGTCAGGTTCATCGTACCGGTCCACTCGCCGCTCACCATGCGCGTCAGATACAGCGTCTTCTGCTCATCCGTACCCACCAGCATCAAGGCTTCGATCGCCCCGTTGGTCAGCATCGGACACAGCGAAAACGCCATGTTGGCCGATTTCCACATCTCCATCACCGCCGTATTGACGATTTTCGGCAAGCCCTGACCGCCGTAGTCCGGATCGCATGCCAGTGCGCTCCAGCCCGATTGGGCAAACTGCGTGTACGCGCTTTTCCAGCCGTCCGGCGTGGCGACTTCACCATCGGACCAGGTTGCACCCTGCTCGTCACCCACGCGATTAAGCGGCGCCAGCACGCCCGAGGCGAATTTTCCGGCCTCTTCGAGTACCGCATCAACCAGATCGTCGGTGGCTTCTTCGAAGCCGGGCAAGCGCGCGACTTCGTCAAGACCGGCCAGCTCTTTCATTACGAACTTCATGTCCCGGAGGGGGGCAACGTAATCACTCATGATTCAAAGTCTCCAATGCTGTTAACCGTTGGCCGGCATCATTTTGCGGCCTACTTGTTCCACAAATACAGACGATCATCAAAACGCGCAACCCATCCGGGCTGGTAAACCACCATCAGGGTCACCACAGCACCTGACAGCCAGGCCTCCGAGAAGCCGAGCAGCAGGAAGTAAGGCAAATAATTCTGGGCGAGAAATTCAAAGGTATAGGCGCCCGCGGCGACGAGCAGCGCCGACGCCAGCACCCCTTGCAACACCGTGGTAAGCGCGCTGCCCAAAAAAGCGATGACGAAGATAAAGATGAAAAAATGGCGCGGCAACGCGCGCTCGACCAGCGATGCGAAACCGTGTGCAATCAACACCGGCGCCACGCCCATCACCAACCAGTTGAGGGGAAACATCTGCCACTGCGCGCCCCCGTTGAGCGTCACGCCGGCCAGCGCCAGGGCCATTACGCCGACGCCAAGCTGCGGACCAAACACCAGCGCAGCCACCATGGCGCCAAGCAAATGCAGGTCAAGGCCGGCATACACGCCGGCCTTCATGCTCCACAACAACGCGAACAGAACGCCCATGCCGAGCCACAGATTCAGTCGCGCCGGGCGCAACAGTGTTTTCCACGGCCCGGTGCGCACCGCCCACGCGGCGGCAGCCAGGGCGGCCAGTGCGGCCGACCACAGCCACGCCGCGGGAAACAGCTCGACAGCAAAGTTCACATGCGCACTCCGCGCGCGTCGCGCGTTCGCCCTTACCCGAGTGCTTTCGTCAGCTCCGGGATCGCCACGAACAAGTCCGCCACCAAACCGTAATCGGCCACCTGGAAAATCGGCGCCTCTTCATCCTTGTTGATGGCAACGATGACTTTCGAATCCTTCATGCCGGCCAGGTGCTGGATGGCGCCCGAAATACCGACGGCAACATACAGCTGCGGCGCCACGATCTTACCGGTCTGCCCCACCTGATAGTCGTTCGGAACGTAGCCGGCATCGACCGCCGCACGGCTGGCGCCGAGTGCCGCGCCGAGTTTGTCGGCAAGCGGCTCGAGTAACTCGTGGTACTTCTCACCGCTGCCAAGGCCGCGACCGCCCGAAACGATCACGCTCGCGGCGCCCAGCTCGGGACGCTCCGATTTGGTCAGTTCGCGGCCAACCAAAGTGGTCAGGCCGGTATCTGGCGCCGCTTCGATGCTCTCGACCGTCGCGCTGCCGCCCTCGCCCGCGGCATCGAATGCCGTCGTGCGTACCGAAATGACTTTTACGGCATCTGCACTTTGCACGGTGGCGATCGCGTTACCGGCGTAGATCGGCCGCTTGAAGGTATCGGGCGAATCGACCGCGATGATGTCGGAGACTTGGGCCACATCGAGTGACGCCGCCACGCGCGGCAATACATTCTTGCCGTACGTGGTGGCCGGCGCGAGGATGTGGGTGTAGCCCTGCGCATTGGCAACCACGAGCGCGGCCACGTTTTCCGCGCTCTGATTTTCATAGTGTGCCGCGTCGGCCACGCGCACCTTGGCAACACCGTTGACCGCAGCGGCGGCCTTCGCCACGCTGTCGCACCTGCTGCCAGCGACCAGCACATGAATGTCACCACCGATCACCTGTGCAGCGGCGATGGTGTTGAGCGTGGATACTTTGAGTTCGGCGTTATCGTGTTCTGCAATGACGAGGATGCTCATGATCAGATCACCTTGGCTTCGTTTTTGAGTTTCGCGACCAGTTCGGCCACATCGGCAACTTTCACACCCGCGCTGCGTTTGGGTGGCTCGGCCACTTTGAGCGTCTTGAGGCGCGGTGCAGCATCAACACCGAGGTCGGCCGGCGTCACGGTTTCAAGCGGCTTGCGCTTGGCCTTCATGATGTTGGGCAGGGTCGCGTAGCGCGGCTCGTTGAGGCGCAGGTCGGTAGTCACGATCGCAGGGAGGCTCATCGACAAGGTTTCGAGACCCCCGTCGATTTCGCGCGTCACGGTCGCCTTCCCGTCTGCAATCGCCACTTTGGAAGCAAAGGTCGCTTGCGGCAGATTCATCAGCGCGGCCAGCATCTGGCCGGTCTGGTTGGCGTCATCGTCGATCGCCTGTTTGCCGAGAATGATCAGTTGCGGCGATTCCTTTTCGCACAGAGCCTTGAGCAGCTTGGCGACCGCCAGCGGCTGCAGTTCTTCATCGCTCTGCACGAGGATCCCGCGATCCGCGCCGATCGCCATCGCGGTGCGCAAGGTCTCCTGACACTGCGCCACACCGCAGGACACCGCGATCACCTCGGTGGCAACGCCGGCCTCCTTGAGACGAACCGCCTCTTCCACGGCGATTTCATCGAAAGGGTTCATGCTCATCTTGACGTTGGCGATATCGACGGCGCTGCCATCGCTTTTGACGCGGACTTTGACGTTGTAATCAACCACGCGCTTAATGGGAACGAGAATCTTCAAGACCGTGCTCCTTTATTGAATATTCTGTGGAGAACTCTGGTGGAAAGGCGATCCCGCACATCGTCCGGGACATGTGCCCTATTATGACACCGCCCACGCTATTTTTTTTATTTGCGATGGCGGGCGCCAGTGACGTCAAGATCGATATGATTCCGTACGGTAGCGTATGGACAACAATTCTGTCAATACTCACGCGTATGGAAAACCCCAAAACAAAGACGCGCCTCCAGCTTGACCGAAGTGCGTGGGTGCTCTCGGCAACCGAGCTGCTGGCGACGGAAGGCGTTGCCGGCCTGCGGGTGGAGCTGCTCGCCAAGTCCCTTGGCGTCACCAAAGGCAGCTTCTACTGGCATTTCAAGGATCGCGGCGACTTGCTAAAAGCCGTCCTCGACACATGGAAAACCGGGCGCATCGAGGACATCACCAAACAGACACGCGCCGAGCCGGGCGAAGAGCTGGCGCAACTGCACCATGTCATCGACGTCTACAGCGCCAGCCGCAACCGCCGCGGGATGATGATCGAACTGGCGATGCGCGACTGGGCACGCCGCGATGATGCGGCCGCCCACGTGGTGGAAGAAGTCGATGCCTGGCGTCTCGAATGCACGCGCGAACTGTTCACGCGTTGCGGCGTGCCGCTGGCCGAGGCCTCGAGTCGGAGCATGCTGCTCTACGCTTACGTCTTCGGTATTTCGCTCATGGCGTGCGAGCGTTTTACCGACGACATCAATGTGCTCAAACATGACATTGCCGAGTTGATTTCCGGCGCGAAAAGCGCCACCGGAACGGCTGGCTGATGCTATCGCGCCAATGCGCCCAGTCGCGGAAGCACCGCGTGCGCGTTGGCGCATGTCATTGCCGCCACGGCCTCAAACGTCTCGCCGCGCAGTTCGGCCAGTGTTTCGGCAATGCGCCGAACCGCCGCCGGTTCGTTGCGCTGACCGCGCGCCCACACCGGGGCAATATCCGGCGCATCGGTTTCGAGCACGATCGCATCGGCAGGTAATTCACTGGCAAGCGCGCGAATACGGCGCGAACCTGGATAGGTCAGCGTGCCGCCAAAGCCGAGCTTGAAGCCGCGCGCAAGCAGCATGTCGGCCTGCTGCCGGCTGCCGTTGAAGGCATGCGCAATGCCGCCGCGCACGCCCACACGCCGCACTGCCTGAATGATGGCGTCCACCGCGCGCCGCACGTGCAGGATCACCGGCAAATCGAACTGAAGCGCCAGCTCGAGCTGCGCCTCAAACCACGGACGCTGCGCGTCGAGCGTGGGCGAGTCGACGTAGCCGTCGAGCCCGATCTCCCCCACCGCCACCACATCGTCACGTGCCAGTCGTTGCGCCAGATGGTCTAGATCGGCCGCCTGCGCTGCGTCGATGGTCATCGGATGCAGACCAAAGGCTCGCACCATGCCGGGAGTCGCGTCAGCCAGCATATCGAGGCCGTCGAAACCGGCCGCCGTGACCGCCGGCACCACGAACACCTCCACACCCGCGGCCCG
>CBDTZF010000163.1:0-5826 GCA_965364825.1 uncultured Rhodocyclaceae bacterium
TAGTCGGCGTTTTCGCGCCGGTATCGGTCAGCGTCATCGTGCCGCAGGCGTCATTGGCCTGCCCGGCTGTGGGTTTCGCCTCAATTTCAAAGTCGTTGGCGTTGAGAGATTTCATCGAGAGCGCATAAGTTTCCGTTCCGCCGTCCGCCGGGCAGGAAAAACCGTTGGCCCCACTCGTCGGGTCGGTGCCAGCATCGTATCGACCCGCCGTCGAATGACGCCGCTCGAGAAAGCCGGCAAGACTCACCATTTGCCCCTGACATTCGGCGCGCTTGGTTCGCAGCACATAGTTGGTGTAACTGGGATACGCGATCGCCGCCAGAATACCGATGATCGCCACGACGATCATCAGTTCGATCAGCGTAAAGCCGCGGATTTTGTTTGCGCCTGAGATTCCCATGACTTGCTCCCGTCAGCGCGCGGCGCCCGTAAAGTGCAAATCGGAAATGATCGACGCGTCGCCGTGCTGCGTCCACTCGTACTCAACCCGCTTTCCCACCCAGTTGAGTGACATTTGCGTGCTGATCGCCGGGTCGCCGGACGAGACATAGGTTTCCGGCGTGAGCGACAGTTGTTGCCCATCCACGGATACGCTTGAGGTCGCCGAGTTGATGCCGGTTACGGTGCCGGACATTTCCAGCCCCTTTCGTGGCGCGTCCTGCGCCAGCGCGTTGGTGGCGGCCGTGCCGAATAACGCGCCGATGAAAGCGCCGCATAGCAACGCGCTGCGCAGGCTTTTGAGTGCAATCGTCATGGTTCCGGTCCTTTACTGAATCTGCTGCCAGGAAATACGGCGCGCGCTGTCGTTTTGTTGCTGGCTGTCATCGATCGTGCCGCTGGAGGTGGCACCGTACTTGAACGTTTTTCCGGTATCGCGAAGCTGGCCGAGTCCCTTGATCATACCGCCGACAACCTTGCGACCATTGACGACCGTCTTGTTTTTTCCGTCATCATACTTGCTCGAGTCACCGTACGTGCCGTCGCGCGCAAGGTCGAATACGCTGAATTTCGTCCGTCCGCCCGATTCAGGCGCCAGTTCGATTATCCAGCTCGTGCCGCCGCCTGCACAGGCGTCGTCGTCGGGAATCGAGCTGACGAAAATTACCCGATCGGACCAAAGTAAAGGCGTGGCCAGAATACGCTCACCAAGCATTTTGTCTTTATAGGCGAGATCGACGAAGAATCCACGATGGTTGGTGTTGGGCGCGTTTTCTGAAAACTGGCGAATTTCCCAGCTGTTGCCGTTAAAGCTTTGCAACCCCTCATATTCAATCTTCTGTTCAAGCAGATTGCCTCGCGACACTTTCGCGGACGTCGTGATGGTGTTGCAACCGCTTCCGTTGGAAAGGCCGCATTCGTCGCGCACCCCGTACATGGTTTGCATCGCCAGATCGGTGTTGTCGCCGGTTTCGAAGTACTTTCCGGTGCCGAAATACAGCATCAGGCCGCCATCAGCATGGGGACCGACTTGAGGTTTCGAGGTAATCGCTTGTCGTTTGCTGTTTTTGTCAAACGCCGTAAACAAGGGCTTGCCGCCGAAAGAGATTTTCCAGTCGCTAATTTCGCTGCCGGTGAAATCGAACTTCCACATATTTCCATACAGATCCCCGGCATAGACGAGATCGGTCGAACCGTTGCGGTTGGCGTCGATCGCAATCGGTGTGGCCAAGCCGTTGGGCGCTTCCGCGCTGCCAGCGTTGGTGTTCATTTCCTTGAGCAGCGCGCCGGTCTTGAGATCGACGACAAGCAGTCGTGCCTGCTTTGAAAGACTGTTGTAGCCGTTGCCGATAATCGCAACCCAGTGACCGCTCTCGGTGCGCACGATGGCTGCCTGGCCCATGGCGTAGCCAAGTTCGCCGTATCCCGTCGTCTGGTTCGAGATTTCCCACATTACGTTCGTGCTGCTGAGGCTGTGCGCATTCTCGACGTCGAGTGCGAAGTAGGCTTTGCCGCCTGCGCCAGTGGAACCGACGAGGACGGTTTTCCAAGTGTTGTCGACACGCGCATCGGCGGCGCGTGCGGCGCCATCGACGTAGTAGCGATGGGTGTAGTCCGCGCCGGCCAGTTCCGGCAGGTTGCCGAGAATGGCGTTGGGGATATAACCAAACAGCTCGTCGCCGGTTTCGGCGTCGATAGCGTGGAAGATGCCGTCGTTGGCGCCGAAGAAGAGCGCGCTTTTGCGCTCACTGAAGGTCTTTGAGACCCGCCGGGTGGCGTAACTGGTGCGCTCGGCGTCGTTGAGCGAAGCGGCCAGTGCGTAGTTGTAGTCTTCTCGTCCCACCGATACTGGATCCGAATTGACAACATCACCCATGATGCTCTCGCGGTTTCGCAAGGTGCCGCCGTTTTGCGTTTCAACCGTCCGTTCTCCGCGCACCCATGAGAGTACGCCTTCATTTTTTAGCGCAGTTTTCTGCGTGCTCGTCAGTTGCGCCCATTTAAATTCCGTGCCGGTTCCGGTTGCGGGCGCGCCGGTTCCAGTTGGCGGGGCATAGGTCACAAGTTTTCGAATTCCGGGTAACGGGATTTTCTGGCTGGCCTTCCATTTCGGCGCAGCCTTGGGCTTGCCGTATTCCGCTTTGCCCACTTCCTGGTTTATCTCAAAGGCCATCAGATCGCCCGTCCAGTTGCCGCTGTCGAACCGGGTTTGATAGAGCAGTGTGTCGGTACTCAGGCGCGTGGTGTTCGAGGCAACAGTGGCCGCTGAACTCGTGCGCGCGTTGATAGTCTCCAGTGTGTCGGCGAGGGCATTGGCGAACTCGTTGGGATCGGATGCACTGAAGAACTTGCCGCGACTGTTAACGGCGGCATGCAAGAGATCGTCGATCTTTGCCTGGTCGTTGTTGTGCGGGTCACCCCAGTCGATCGCGGTGCCGGTGCCTATTGCGGCAAACGCTGTCGCGGGATCATCAACCCGGCCCTCGACGCCGAGACCCACGCCGAAGGTCACCATGTGCTGCCAGAAGGCTGGGTCGTCGGGGTTGGTGGGCACGTTATTTGTGAGGTTGGGCTGCAGGTCCCGCTTGTAGTAATAAGCGGCGACGTCTGCGAGCGTACCGCCACGATCATCCCGAAACGGCGGGACGGCGAGGAACTGGCCGGTTCGCGGAACTGGCCCGGAATCCGTATAGGGATCTCCGTCGCTGCTGTCATTGTCGCCATTGGCACCACCGCTGGCTGCGCTTCCGTTCCAGTAGCCATCGGTCATGAGGATGGTGAAGTTCTGTCGGCAGGACAAATCGTGGCCGCCCGACTCCCCCGGTGTCGTGCTCGCCGGACCTTGCGCACCCGTTCTCTCGTAATACTTGCCGGCGGCGTCGAGTGCGGGCCGTAGCGGCGTGCCGTTGTTGGCAGTACGTTCGAACAGCCAATTAAAGAACGCTTTGCGGTGCCCCGTCTCTTTGCCCGCTGTATCTTGGTCGGCGAAGTCGCGCACACCGCGCTGGATCACCGATGTGGCTATTCCATCCACAGTGCTACTGTCCTTCTGAATACGCCCATAGCCCACGCGCATGCCGGTTCCCTGCACACCGAAGGCGCGGCTGATGCCCGCTTTTGCCGCCATCATGCGGGTGCGGTAATAGGAGTACCAGTTGGCGAAGTTCTGACGTTCGTCCGTGCCGCCAGGGCCGGAGGTGTCGCTGACGATTGTTTGGTCATAACAGTCGTTGTCGCGTAGGTCGTCTTCGTCGCAGTTTCTGTTGTTCGCATCGTAGACGTGGTAATAGGCAGCGTCATCGCCGTAGCCTCCATCCCGGCGATACTGCTCGCTCAAATTTGGAGTGTCGGTGCTTTTGCCGAGTTTTTTGCGATAACCGTCATCCCAAGCGTCATAAAAGTTCGCGTTCGGCAAGCTATTGCCGTTTTCGTCGAGTGGTGGGAGATATTTGACGTCGGGGTTGTAATAGATCCGGTTGTAACTGCTCGAAGTTCTCGCGTTGCGGCTAGTGTTTCTGCCATCTGGCATGTAGTCCCACCCCATCGATCCCGAATCATCCAGAATGAACATGATGTTCGGTTCGACCGTACCGCCCAGGTACAAGGGCACCTGCGCGATGTCGAGTGGGGCGGCGTAGGCGTGCATTGGCGCGACCAGCCCAGCCGAGGCCAACAGCGCTGCGAGCAGCGGCGAGGCGAGGTTGAGGCGTGCTTTATTCATTTTCATGGTGTTACCTGCTTGAGGCCGATGTTCGTCAATTGATGACCGTGGAGCGCAGTACGACGGCTGCGTTGCCCGATGCGCCGGTCGAGCGCGCGGTGATTTCGTAGACTTCGACGGTGGGTGCAACACCCGCTTCGTAGGAGCCGCCCTCGGTGCGATTGGGGCGTTTTTCGAACCAGTATTGGGGTTGGGAACTGACGCCGGGGAAGGCAGCATTGGCGCTCGTGCTCGACGATGTTTTCGTGAGCTTGAATTGGCTGAATTTGTCCAGTGTTTCCCAGGCGCGCGTGTTGCCGCTGGCGGCCCAACTGGCGTGATCCGTTGGTTCCGGCGCGAGGTCAGCGAGATAGTCGAAAACGCCTGCGGCCGATGAATCGGGTGGCGTCTTGGCCAGCGCGTCGCTATCGCCCATGCGCAGTGCCAGCTCCGCTGCCTGCAAGGAGATTCCGCGATCGCGCATGTTGCCGGCCATGCGTTCTTCGAGCGACGTGGTCTGCATGGCGGTGACGCCGAGCATGGTCATGACGAGTAGGAAGATCATGCCGACGATGAGCGCGGAGCCGGACTGGTCAGCTCGCGTGGTCTCGCCAGCCCCGCGGACAAGGCGCGGGCTGGCGTGGATACCGCCTGCGAAGCAGGGCGTGCGGCAAGGGGGAAGATCGTTCACGGTTCGCTTTTCGACGGTTGAGGGAATACCGAAACTAACGGTCGAAAAGCGGTGAACTTCAGTGTTCTTGAGGCGTTTGGCCTACCGTTGATCCGGTTGGGCGAGCCGCCAGTCGGGCCCATTCCAGAGGCGCCGAGGCGGCGCGGGCGAGTTCAGGTGTGCGAGCGTAAACAAGCGACGGGGCGCGAAAAAAAAGCTTCGCGCCCCGTCGCGTGTTGATGTGCGCCGGCTATTGAATCTGCTGCCAGGAAATGCGGCGGCCGCTGTCGTTTTGCTGGGTGCTGGTGTCGATCGTCCGCGTGGACGTGGCGCCGTATTTGTGGGTCTTGCCCTTGTCGCGAATCTGGCCCAGGTTCTTGATCATGCCGCCGACCACCTTGCGCGCGTTGACGATCTGGTTCGGATTGTCGTCGGAGCCTCCGTACGAGCCGTCGCCGGCGAGGTCGAAAACGTTGAATTCGGTGCGGCCGCCAGTGTCGGGTGACAACTCGATGATCCAGCTCGATCCGCCGCCGAGGCAGCTATTCTCTTCGGGGATCGCGGTGACGAAAATCACGCGGTCGGACCATAGCAACGGCGTAGCCAGAATCCGTTCGCCGAGCGCATTCTCCTGGTAAGCGAGATCGACGAAGAAACCGCGATGGCTGGTGGTGGGCGTGTTCTGCGAAAACTGGCGAACGTCCCAATTGTTGCTGCCGAATTTTTGCTGGCCCTCGAAGGTGATGGTTTGTTCGAGCAGGTTGCTGCGCAACACCTTTGCCGACGAGGTGGGTGCATCGCAGCTGGTCGCCAATCCGCATTCGTCGCGCACGCCATAGAGTGACTGCACCCGGGTATCGGCGTTGTCGCCGGTTTCAAAGTACTTGCCGGTGCCGAAATACAGCATCAGGCCGCCGTCGGCGTGAGTGCCGACCTGCGGTTTCGAGGTGATCGGTTGGGGATTGTCATCTTTGTCGGTGGCGGTGAACAAGGGCTTGCCGCCGAAGGCAATCTTCCA
>CBDTZF010000164.1:0-5741 GCA_965364825.1 uncultured Rhodocyclaceae bacterium
CAACCCATGAGGTAGATCGCGTGCATCGCGTCGAAATGGCAATGCGCTTGATTCGCTGGCTGGCGCTGACCGACGAGGCGTCGAACACCGACCTTGAGTCCATCGCGACGAACTACATGGCCGATGGCGCGTATGCGGATTGGGCTCGTCTGGTGCTGATGGAAGGGGACGAGCTTGCCGGCGTGGCGCGTGCATACAACGGCTTGCGAGCGGCCGCGCGCGCCCGGCGTGAGGCCTTGAACCGGAAATTCGCGCAGTTGCTGACGGCATGGAATCAGGGCGGCTGCCCGCGGCTCGATCGCGTGGTGCCGATGGAGCAGATCGTCAGCCAGGTCCTTGCGCCGATGGGGCATGCAGCTCCGGTGCTGTTGCTCGTCGTCGATGGCTTGTCGTTTCCGATCTTCCTGCAGCTGCTTGAGGATGCTCAGCGGCAGGGCTGGAACGAGCTGTTGCCGACGGCCCAGCGCGGCGCGAGCGTCGGTCTGGCGACGATTCCGTCTATCACCGAGAGTTCCCGAACCAGTCTGTTCTGCGGCCAGTTGGTGCGGGGTCAAGCGGCCAACGAGAAGACGGGTTTCGCCAGGCACCCCGCGTTGCTGCCTCTGGCGGCTTCGAATCGGTCGGCGGCCAAGCCGATCGTGTTTCACAAGGGCGACCTCATTTCGGCGAGCGACGGCGCCGATCTTGCGGAAGGTGTGCGGGATGCGATCGGTAGCCGCGAGCGCAAGGTCGTGGCGGTCGTATTCAATGCGGTGGACGACCATCTGTCTGGCCCGGATCAGCTCAATCACCGCTGGACGCTTGATCATCTGCGCCTGATCAAAGCACTGCTCTACGAGGCGCGCAATGCGGGGCGCCTGGTGCTGGTGACGGCCGACCACGGACATGTGATCGACGAGGCGACGCACGGTTTCGAAGCATCGGGCGGAAAGGACATGTTGGCCGGAACTTCGATGGGGGATCGCTGGCGTAGCCGCGCCGATGCGGCAGTGAGCCCGGAAGAATGCTTGATGTCCGGCGGTCGCGTGATGGCGCCTGACGGTTCGGATCAAGTCGTGGTGCCGTGGAGCGAGACATTGCGCTACGGATCAAGGAAGAACGGGTATCACGGCGGCGTGAGTTTGCAGGAAATGCTGGTCCCCATCACGATCCTGACCGCAGAGACCAACGCGCCGGAGGGCTTCCGATTTGCGCCCAGTCCGGAACCCGACTGGTGGGATTTGCTGAAGATGGAGGAGAAAGCGCCTCACACCGATGCGGCCGTGCGCTCGAAAAGTGCGCCGACGCGCAAGGCGAAGCAGACCGCGCAGTCCAACGCCGACCAGCAAGTCTTGTTCGACCAACTCGATGAGCGCGCTGTGCCTGAAGAGACAGTCAATGACTGGATCGACACACTGATCGCATCACCGGTGTTTCTCGCACAAAAGCAGTGGGCCGCCCGAGCGGCAGTCAAGGATGAGCAGATCCGGGCGCTGCTCGAAGCGTTGTCGGAACGGGGTGGCAAGCTCTCCAAGGCAGCGCTTGCGTCGCGCCTGTCGTTGCCGCCGGTACGCGTGTCGGGATTCGTCAATGCGGCGCGACGCCTGCTGAACGTGGACCAGGCGCCAGTGATCGCGCTGGATGAATCAGAGGGGTCGGTCAGCTTGAACCGCGCGCTTCTCGACGCGCAGTTCCGTATCAGCCGCGAAACGGCAAAAAATGATTAGCCCGACGCGCCGTTCCGAGATTATTGACGCCCTGCGTCGCGGTACCGTTCCGCGCAATGGACTGGATGCTTTCGCGGTGGGAATTGATCGTTTCGAAACCACGCTCGACGAAGAACTCTCGGCCGTCAGCGCTGGACGCGGCGCGTTCAAGGCAGTGCGCGGCGAGTATGGCAGCGGCAAGACCTTTTTCGGGCGATGGCTGCAAGAGCGTGCTCGTGCCGCCGGGTTCGCGAGCAGCGAGGTTCAGATTTCCGAGTCCGAGACGCCGCTGCATCGCATGGAGACAATCTATCGCCGTGCGATTGAGCGGGTGGCTACCGCGGACGCTGGTGAGGGCGCGTTCCGCGGGATCATCGATGGCTGGTTCTATGTGCTTGAGCAGGACGTGCTCGCCGAGGGCCGCATCGACCCGAGCGATGAGCAATCGCTGATCGCCGCCACGGGCGCCTTGATGGAGCAACGCCTGGCGAACATCACCAAGATCGCGCCGGCGTTCTCGGCTGCATTGCGCGCCTACCGTGACGCTCAAGCGAGCGGGGATCTTGCGCTTGCTGAGGGGTTGGTGAGTTGGGTCTCGGGCCAGCCGAACGTGGCGGCCACGATCAAACGAGCGGCGGGCGTAAAGGGGGATATTGACCACTTCGGCGCCGCGAGTTTTTTCGCCGGCGTCCTCGCCATTCTTCGTGATTCCGGATACAAGGGGCTGATGCTGGTCATCGACGAGGTCGAGACCCTTCAGCGGATGCGCGCGGATACCCGCGAGAAAGGCTTGAACGGCCTGCGTCAGTGGATCGACGAAATCGACGCGGGCCGATTTCCCGGCTTGTACCTGATGATCAACGGCACCCCCGCCTTCTACGATGGGCCGCAGGGCGTTCAGCGGCTGGCGCCCCTGGCGCAGCGCCTGCAGGTCGATTTCAGTACCGATGCGCGTTTCGACAATCCGCGCGCAGTGCAGATCCGCCTGCCCAATTTCAGCCTGGAACTGCTCGCTCGCGTGGGCTGCCGTGTGCGCGACATCTACGCCGAGGGCGCCGACGATGCCGCCCGGATTCGCGCGCATGTCGATGACGACTACGTTCGCGACCTGGCTGCCGCCGTCACCGGAAAGCTCGGAGGCAAGGTCGGCGTTGCGCCCCGCATCTTCCTGAAGAAGCTGGTGGCGGATGTACTGGATCGCGTGGATCAGTTTCCGGACTTCGATCCTCGCGAGCACTATGCGCTGACGCTAAAGTCGAGCGAACTGACCCGCGCTGAGGCCGCCGCATCGGGGATTGGCGGCGTGGACGACATTCAACTCGATGTCGAATGAGCGACGAACAGGCCGCCTTTGACCGGCTCCATCCCGCGGTTCAGCATCACATTGTCAATTCCCTGGGCTGGTCCGGACTGCGTCCGACACAGCAGGCTGCGGTCGGGCCGATTCTCGACGGACAGCACTGCATCCTGCTCGCCCCAACCGCAGGGGGAAAGACCGAGGCTGCAATCTTTCCGGTGCTTTCGCGCATGCTTTCCGAAGACTGGCGCGGATTGTCGGTGTTGTACGTGTGTCCGATTCGGGCGCTACTGAATAATCTCGAGCCACGACTCGCTTACTACTTCGGTCTGGTTGGGCGACGCGTCGGCGTCTGGCACGGTGACATCAGCGATTCGGTCAAGCGAAAGGCGCTGCTAGACCCACCCGACCTCTTGCTGACGACGCCCGAGTCGCTGGAAGGGATGCTGATTTCGGCGAAGGACGAGAAACGAAGTTTCCTGCTGGATGTGCGTTTGATCATAGTGGATGAACTGCACGCGTTCTGCGGGGATGACCGTGGGTGGCACGTGCGTTGCCTGATTCAGCGTCTCGCGCGATTTGTGGCCACGCGGATCCAGGTTCTCGGACTCACTGCGACGGTCGGCAACCCTCAATTTTTGATTGACTGGTTGGTTACCGGGCAGCCAGCGACGGTGGTCGGTGAAGGACACTCGGGCGGCGAAGCCGACCTTGTCATCGATTACGTCGGATCGATTGAGAACGCAGCGACAGTGATCTCGAGGCTGCATGCGGGCGAGAAGAGGCTGGTTTTCTGCGACAGCCGCGCGAAAACAGAAGAGCTATCGGCGTTGCTGCGCGGGCTGGGTGTGCGCACCTATGTGTCGCATTCATCGCTGTCTGCTGACGAACGTCGGCAAGCCGAGAAGGCGTTCGCGGAAGAGCCCAACTGCGTCATTGTCGCGACATCGACGCTGGAGCTCGGCATCGACGTCGGCGATCTGGACCGTGTGATTCAGATCGATTCTCCGGATTCCGTTGGCTCTTTCTTGCAGCGCATGGGGCGGAGTGGTCGTCGTTCAGGGTCGACCAGGAACTGCTTATTCCTGGCGACGGGCGATGAGGGCCTGATGATGGCCTGCGCAATCGTGCGAATGTGGAAGGAAGGTTACGTCGAACCCATCGCTCCCCCGGAAAACCCGTGGCATCTGGTCGCACAACAAGCGATGGCGTTGATCCTCCAGAATCGTGGTCTGCCCCGCGAGGCGCTGGAAGCTTCGGTGCAGGATCTCTTTTGGGAGATGGAAGCATCCGAGGTCTCGCGCATCATCGGCTGGATGCTCACGCACGCGATTCTCTGGCAAGACCCCGGCCCCGGCGGCCTGGTTGGCTTGGGTTCCGTGGGAGAGGATGAGTTCGGAAGACGCCACTTTGAGTCGATCATCTCCACGTTCGATTCACCCCTGCTTCTGAAAGTGCTCTATGGGCAGCGCGAGTTGGGTCTCGTCGATCCGATGTCGGTGCAACCTCGAGACGGCAAGGCGCCCACGCTTATTCTAGGCGGACGCTATTGGCAACTCGTGACCTCGGACTGGAAGTCGCGATTAGCCTATGTCGAACCGAGCGAAACCAAGGGCAAGGCATCGTGGGTGGGTTCATCAAGATCGCTAGGATTGGCACTATGCCAAGCTATCAAGAAAGTGCTGATCGACGGTGAAACTGCGGCAAGACTTTCGTTGCGCGCGGTTGAGCGACTTGGCCGGCTCGGGGAAACATTTGAAGCGCTTGATGTCACCGGAACGACCGTCATTAGTACGGTTAAGGATGGAGCAGTCGAGTGGCAGTGGTGGACTTTCTCCGGAGGACGCGCCAATTTCGTGTTGGCCGAGCTAGCTTCTGCCACAGGCGCGAAGCTGCGGTCGATTGACAACTTTTCGATCAGACTATCGGCACCCCCGAGGATCGAAGAGATGCGCGGGCAACAAATTGGCCAACTCAGCGAGCTCGGCAGAAGGAGGCTGGTGCAATTGGCGGCGGAACTGAAATTTTCACTGTGCCTGCCTGGCGACTTACAGATCGACGTTGTTCGTCGTCGAGTCGCCGACGAACGTGGAGCACAGCAGACTATTGAACATTCGCCAGTTATCGTGAAGTCGACCAGGGCCGAGAACTCATAACCCAATAGTATCTGGAGGGAGAGATCGCCCGCCTGGCTTCGAAACCGCTGGCAGCGCGCGTCAGGGTCGTGCGCCATCTTGTGTCCCGAAAAGCGCAGCGCGCAGGGGTAAAAACCGCGCAATACAAGAGGCGCCGCACCATCTCACCCGAGCCCCGAATGTCACAGCATGAAGTGCCCTTTTTCGCGATCAAGGCACGTCGTCGTCAAATCGCCGTAAGTATCCACGCTACGTAGACGTTTCGTCCTACGGCAAGAGGGAGAGCGTAAGTCTCACTCATACGAGTCTGCGCGGCAGAAGGCGAGCAGATGGTGCGTGAGCGACAATTGCGTATGCCATCTAGCTACCTTTCCTATGCCCTGGGGCAATCACTGCTCCTTCCGCCCAGCGTTGGCGAATGGAGCAGTGATTGTCCCAGGGCCACTTGGCCTACTTCATCAGCGACACGGTCGATGCGCTCGACTTGGGAGCGTTTCACGCACCGGGACGTGTCAATGACTTCGCGTCACCGTGCTTCATGAGTTTACTTTTGAAGAGGGGGCGGTCACTTCGGCGATGGAGCGCCTTGGCCGACCATGCAGTCCGCACGTGCGAATAGGCGTG
>CBDTZF010000165.1:0-5727 GCA_965364825.1 uncultured Rhodocyclaceae bacterium
CACCGCGTGTCCGACATCCTCCGCGTGACGCCCCTGCACCAGATCATCGAACGCCACCTCGCCCGGCGGCACGCGAAAGCGCCACGCGCGTGGTGGGACCCCCGGCGGCAAACCGGCGCGGCAGGTGCCTGGATAACGCACCGCGCCATCCGCCGCGCGCGGCGCGTTGGCGAGCATTTTTCGTGTGCACGCACAGCCATACACGGCCCCCTGCGCTCGCAGCCGTTCGAGCGCGTCGGCATACGCGGCGGTGCGCGCGTGTTGCCAGACGGGTACACCGTCCCACTCGAAGCCGAGGCGCTCCAGCGTCGCAAGAATGGCGGCACCCGCGCCGGGCACCGCGCGTGGTCCGTCGATATCGTCGATTCGCACCAGCCAGCGGCCACCGCCGCAACGCGCATCGAGATAACTGCCCACCGCCGCAATCACCGAACCGAAATGCAGCGGACCACTGGGCGTCGGCGCAAATCGCCCGACCGGCTGTCGCGGTGGCCGATCACTCATCCTCGCCTCGCGCAGCGATCTGACGCCAACGTGGTTGCCACCGCCGTTGCCGTTCATCGTCGAGGAACGGCGCAATCATCAAGGATGAATTCACATCTCGCCCCAAATTGACCATACTTCAACACTTCCTCGATCATAGCGCGCCAGCAAACACCCGATGGAAAGCCTCCTTCCCCAATCCTGCCGAGACGTCCGCCGCAACCCCCGCCTGCTGCGGCGCACGCAAGCCGCGCTGCTGTCGCTGCAGGCCTCCAACCTGCGCGCGGGCGTCTTCGCCGGCATGATCGGCATCCTCGGCACACTTGTCTGGCTGTGGCCGTCGATGGCCCGCACGCCGCTTCTCGTCTGGGCGGGTGCGATGCTGGCCGGCGTCGTGGCAGCCATTCGCCTGGTGCAGGTCAGTCCGCGCTGGACTTGCGACGCGGCATCGATGGCGCGCCTCGAATGGTCTTTCGCCGCCACCAGTTTCTACGGCGGCGCCCTGTGGGGCCTGCTGCCGCTGCTGGGGGCCTACACCGGCGATGGCAACGCACAAACGCTCATTGTCATGCTGCTGGGTGTCGTTGCGCTCGGCGGCACCGGGGTGCTGGCGCCCTGCCGCTTGGCCTTTTTCGCCTTTATCGTGCCGACCGTGGCGCCGCTCATCGTCATGTTGTCGCTCGACCCGCCACCGGCCATGCCGCAAGCCGCACTGGCCGCGGCGCTATGCGCGGTGATGCTGGGCGCCTTGCACGAGCTGTTTCATCACACTTTGTTCACCACCGTTTCGCAGCGCCTGACCAGCGACACGGTGGCCGAAATCCAGCAGGTCATTCTCGACGGCACCACCGAGGCAATCCTGCTGACCCGCGGGGAGCGCCTGGTCAAATGCAATCAACGTTTTGCAGAACTCGTCGGCGAACCGGAAGATAAGCTGATCGGACGACCGCTGTGGCAGTGGCTGGCGGATCCGGTCGAGTGGCATCGCCATACCGAACGCGCCGCCGCCGCGATGGCGTCAGGCCTCACCTTCCGCGCCAAGGTCCGGCTTCGCCGCGCGACGGGTGAACTCCTGTGGGTAGAATTCAGCGCTGACGCGGTCGACCCCGTGCATCTGGAGAAGGGCGTCGTCTGGCTTGGCCAGGATCTCACCTCGCGGATGCGTTCGGAGGTCACGCTGCATGCCTCCGAAGAGCGTTACCGCAAGCTCATTGCGCTGACCTCGGACTGGTATTGGGAATGGGACGCCAAACTGCGCTTTACGCACCTGAGCGGACCCGGCCTGGCGCGCGCCGAACTATCTCCGACGGTGTACGGCCAAACGCTGAGCACGCTGCACAACATCGCCGGCGCGAATTCGACCGGGTGGGAAAACCTGCAGCGTCATATCGAACGGCGCGAACCGTTTCGCGACTTTGTCTGGCACGTCACGACCGGAAGTCAGGAGACACGCTGGTTCTCGATGAGCGGCAACCCGACATTCGACGGCGAAGCCAACTTTGCCGGCTACCACGGCACCGGCTCGGAAGTCACCGAGCAGATGCGCGGTAGCGAGCGCTACCGCCAGCTTGCCTACCACGACACCTTGACCGGCCTGCCCAACCGACGGCTGCTCGATGACCGCCTGCATCTCGCCATCGCCCAGGCCGCGCGGCGCAAACGCTCTCTTGCCGTCATGCTGGTGGACCTCGACAACTTCAAGGCCATCAACGACACCGCGGGCCACGCGGTCGGCGACAGGGTGCTGGTTTCGGTCGCGCACCGGCTGCAAGCGGCCGTCCGCGCCAGCGACACCGTGGCGCGGATGGGCGGTGACGAGTTTGTCGTCATCCTGCCCGACATCGATACCGACGGCGCCGCCTTGACGGTCGCCGACAAGATCATCGACTCGCTCACCACCCCGGTCGAGGTCGGCGAACAGCACTACCGGCTCGGTGCCAGCGTGGGCGTGGCAATCTATCCCGATGACGGCAAAACCGCACGCGCCCTGCTTGCCTGCGCCGACGGCGCGATGTACGTCGCGAAACGCTCGGGCGGCAGCCGGCATGTGCGGCGCGAGCAGGCGCCCGACGAGGGCGCCTCCGAGGCGGTCGACATGCCGGACAATCAGCGGGTCAGTTGACGCCCGATCGGGCGCGAGGAAGTGAGTCTGCCGCGTATCTAAAAACCGGGGGCAGACGCCTGTTTATATACAATTAGACGTAGTCTGCGCCTGTTGTATCGCTACGGATTCCAAACGAATTAGGCCTTGTACATCCGGTTTACGCGATCGGCGTGTTCGTCGACAAAGGCATCCACGGAGCGCCGGCCATTCTGCCCGAGATTCAGACGTTGAAGAGAAAATTCAGAACGTCGCCGTCCTTCACGACGTAGTCTTTTCCCTCGGCACGCATTTTCCCGGCTTCTTTCGCGCCCTGCTCACCGCGGTACTTGATGAAATCATCGA
The DNA here is from genome assembly GCA_965364825.1 of uncultured Rhodocyclaceae bacterium. GTDB lineage: Bacteria > Pseudomonadota > Gammaproteobacteria > Burkholderiales > Rhodocyclaceae > Nitrogeniibacter. The sequence continues at coordinate 2,930 of CBDTZF010000165.1, forward strand.
AGGCGATGGTTTGCGCGCGGATGAAGCCGCGTTCGAAGTCGGTGTGGATCACGCCTGCCGCCTGGGGCGCCGTGGCACCGACCTCGACTGTCCACGCGCGCACTTCCTTAACCCCAGCCGTGAAGTAGGTCTGTAGTCCGAGCAACGTGTAGGCCGCGCGAATCACGCGGTTGAGGCCGGGTTCCTCGAAGCCGAGGTCTTCTAGAAACGCCTGACGATCATCGTCCTCCAGATCGGCCAGTTCAGCCTCGATCTTCGCACACACGGCGACCACCGGCGCGCCCTCCGCTTCGGCCAGCGCATTGAGACGGTCGAGATGCGGATTGTTCTCGAAGCCGTCTTCGAGCACGTTGCCGACGTACATTGCCGGTTTGATGGTGAGCAGATACAGCGGCCTGATCAGCTCAAGCTCATCGTCCGCCAGTTTCAGGGTGCGCGCCGGATTGCCTTCGTTAAGGTGCGGCTGCAGGCGTTCGAGCACCTCAAGCAATTTGCGCGCGACCTTGTCGCCGGCGCGCGCTTTCTTGCCCTCCCGATGGACCGCCTTGTCGACGGCCGCGAGGTCGGCCAGCGCCAGCTCGGTGATGATGGTTTCGATGTCGGCCACGGGGTCGACCCGCCCCGACACATGAACGACGTTGGAATCGTCGAAGCAGCGCACCACGTTGACGATGGCATCGGTTTCGCGGATGTTGGCGAGAAACTGGTTGCCCAGCCCCTCGCCTTTGGAGGCGCCTGCGACGAGGCCCGCGATATCGACGAACTCGACGATCGCGCTCTGGATGCGCTGCGGCGACACAATTTCGGAGAGTGCCGCGAGACGCGGGTCGGGCACCTCGACGATGCCGACGTTGGGCTCGATGGTGCAGAATGGATAGTTCTCGGCTTCGATGCCGGATTTTGTCAGCGCATTGAACAGCGTGGACTTCCCCACGTTGGGCAATCCGACAATGCCACACTTCAAACTCATGAAGTTGCTTCCTTGTTGCGCGGCGGGCGCGTGTTGATCTTTTGTCGTGCGGCATCGTATGCGCCGCGCTCGATGTCCGCCCAGGCGTCAAGCGCGCGATCGATGGTTTCGTCAATCAGCAAACGCTCTTCACGTCGTGGCGGTTTGAGCACATAGGCAACCACGTTGTCGCGATCGCCGGGATGGCCGATGCCAAGGCGCAGGCGCCAATAGTCTTGAGTGGCGCAGTGCGCCGTAATGTCCTTCAGGCCATTGTGCCCGCCCAGCCCGCCGCCGAACTTCAAGCGCGCCTGACCCGGCGGCAGATCGAGTTCATCGTGCACCACGAGAATATCGGCGGGCGCAATGCGGTAGAAACGCGCAAGCGCACCCACTGATTGCCCGGAGCGATTCATGAAGGTGTCGGGCATCAACAGCCACAAACCACTGCGCCCTTTGGCAACCAGACCGTGGAAACGGCTTTCGTGCCTGAACTGCGCGTGTTCGCGCACCGCGAGCCGCTCACAAAACCAAAACCCGGCGTTGTGCCGGGTTTCGGAGTAGTCGGCCCCGGGGTTGCCGAGGCCGACGACAAGTTTTGGCGCGCACGGTGTTGTGTTGGACATAGGGTTCTATCCGAATAACAGCGTGACCATGGATCAGTCTTCTTCGCCCTTATCCTCTTTGGTCTCTTCACCCTCACCTTCACCCTCACCTTCTGCTTCTGCTTCCGCGGCTTCCGCGGCTTCCGCTTCGGCTTCTTCGTCGGCAGCGGTGCTGACACGCGGTGCCACACACATGACGACGACCGGGTCTTCCTCACCACCACGAAGGACCAGTTCGACGCCTTCGGGCAACTGCAGCTGGGAGGCGTGGATCAAGTCACCCGTTTCCAGGTCCTTGACATCAACCTCGATGGAGTCGGGCAACTGCCGTGGCAGACAGACCACTTCGATCTCGTTCATTACGTGCGTCATGATTCCATCTTGCAACTTCACGCCCGGCGCCACGTCGCCGTGGAGGAATCGTAGCGGCACCTTGATGTGAATCTTCTCGCCCGCCTTGATGCGCAGAAAGTCCACGTGCACGACCTGCTGCTTGTACGGGTGCCATTGCGTGTCACGCAAAATCACCTGACTCTTTTCGCCATCGATGTTCATGGTCAGCACCGACGCGTGAAACGACTCCTTGCGCAGAGAATGATATATCTCGTTGTGATCGAGCGTGATTTGCACGGCGTCCTGACCCGCGCCGTAAACGATCGCGGGAACACCCCCGGCGCGACGCAGGCGGCGGCTCGCACCCGTACCCTTCAGTTCGCGCTTTTTAGCGTTGACTACGATTTCCATATTGACTCCAGATTATCCTGAACCACTCCGCGACCAGAGCGGTTCGACCCAAACACCGACGCCAGTTGGCGCCGGAAAAATTTATTCCATGAACAAGGTGCTGACGGACTCTTCATTGCTGATCCGCAACATCGTGTCAGCCAGCAGCGAGGCCACCGAGACCTGACGGATGCGATTGCAGGCGCGCGCATCGTCACGCAGCGGTGCGGTATCCGTCACCACCAGCTCATCGAGTTCCGAATCGGCAATGCGCGAAACCGCCGAACCCGACAGCACGGCATGCGTGCAGTAAGCCAGCACGCGTTTGGCGCCGCTCTGCTTGAGCGCGCTGGCCGCCTTGCACAGCGTGCCCGCGGTATCAACGATGTCGTCCATGATGACGCAGGTGCGATCCCCAACCTCGCCGATGATGTTCATCACTTCCGCCACATTCGCTTTCGGCCGGCGCTTGTCGATGATCGCCAGATCGCATTCCATGCGTTTGGCAAAGGCGCGCGCAC
>CBDTZF010000166.1:0-5721 GCA_965364825.1 uncultured Rhodocyclaceae bacterium
TGCGCTTCTACCGTGCGCTAGTCATCGCGCGCGAAGAGTTGATTTTGTTCGGGACGACGGCGCTTTTGCTGTTGTACCTTGCAGGCGTGGGTGTATATCAGTTTGAACGGGTCGCCCAACCCGATGTATTTCGGTCGGTATTTGATGGTTTATGGTGGGCGCTATGCACGCTGACCACAGTCGGCTACGGTGATGTTTTCCCGGTCACGGTGGGCGGGCGCTTGTTTACCTTCCTCATTCTCGTCGTTGGATTGGGAGTGATTGCGGTGCCGACCGGCCTTGTGGCGTCGGCCTTGTCACAGGCGCGCGCCGAGTTGGAGTCAGGATCGTCGGCCTGAGGTCGATCAACGCGATCACAAACAATATTTTTGGGTAAGCGGTCGCGAATAGTGGCGTCCGAACACCCCTCATCGAGGTTTCCATGCAACTGAATGATTGGCTTAAACCTTTGGACGGCGCGACGCCTTGCGGCGAAGACATGCTGTTTTCCGACGCTTTCGACCGAATCCAGGCCGCTCGCCGGTTTGACGATCCTTCCTTGAGCCAGGGCGAGTGGGTGACGGAACTCAAAGAGGCGGATTGGCCGGGCGTCGTGCGTCAGTGCGGCGATCTGCTGATGACGCAAACAAAGGATTTGCGCCTCGCGGTGTGGATGACCGAGGCGCTGGCAAAAACCAAGGGATTCGAGGGCTTGACGGCGGGCTATTCGCTGGTCACCGGTTTGCTCGATACGTTCTGGGATGACGTCCATCCACAGCCCGAGGATGACGATTTGGAGCAGCGTATCGGGGTGCTCGATTGGCTGTTGTCACAGTCAGAGCGGATCGTGCGCGAGATTCCGGTGACGCGTTCGGCGCGCGGCGCGTATTCGATGATCGACCTCGCGTCAGCACAGTCACTCGCCCAGACCCTGGAGCGCAATCCGGACGAGGCGGAGGCGCTACAGAAATCTGCGCGCGTGACGCAGGAGGCCTTTGATGCAGCGCGGCGTGACACGCCCGGCGCGTTTTTTGCGCAAAGCGCGGCCGCCGTCGGTGAGGCACGCGAGTCACTGCAGCGCTTGGAAACATCGGTTAACGCGCGTTTTGGTGAGGAGGGGCCCGCCTTCGGCGTGGCGCGTGGGGCGCTCGATGCCGCAACTGAATTGTTGTCACGTTACGCGCGTGATGCGGGCGTGTCTTCCGAGCATGCGACAGGGGCGGCTGACGACGCAATGACCTCGGCGCCAGCGCCGGGCGCCAGTGTCGCCCCTGCAGCTGGCGCGAAGCGCACGGGCGGACCGATCGAAACGCGTGCGCAAGCACTGGCCCAACTCAAGGCGGTGGCGGATTTCTTTCGTCGCACGGAACCACATAGTCCCGTCGCGTATCTGGCGGACAAGGCAGCACGCTGGGGTGAAATGTCGTTGCATGAATGGTTGCGCACGGTGGTCAAGGATGACGGGGCGCTCTCACATGTCGAAGAGTTGCTTGGTGTTCCGTCCGAGTCAGCACCGGACGAGCACGGCGACTGACGCGCCGCCGCTGATTTCGGCGACTCCCGATCTCAACATGATGACGGCTCCGCAATTGTGGGGCCGTTATTGCATGTTTGAGCGTCTCGCGGGCCGCGCCTCGGGGCGCAGATGTTGAGGTGAAATAACGCTTGCGGGGGCGTAGGGCCGGATTCATGCGGCCAGCGATGTGCGTCATACGACGGTTTCGGCAGTTTGAAATCCGCTCTACCGCATGTTGCGCGAGTGTCTTCTTATTCGCCAGAGGTGCCGGCGCCGACCGTCATGATCGTCAGGCGCGAAGCTGCCGGGCAATCCAGCGATTGAGCAGCTCCCGTGCGGCGTCGGGCACCTCCGACGCGCCCATGCCGACCGGCCCGATGCCTTTGTCGAGCAGTAGATCGGCGGCAGCGCCGTGCAGATGTACCGCGGCCACAGTTGCTTCCTCGATCGGCCAGCCTTGGGCGAGAAGTCCGCCGAGCATCCCGGTGAGCACATCGCCCATGCCGGCGGCGGACATGCCAGGGTTGCCAGAGCGGTTGATTTTCCAGCGTCCGTCGGGATGGGCGATTACCGTGCCGCAGCCCTTGAGCACCACATGTGCGTTAAACATGTCTGCCAACACCGTCGCCGCTTTGAGGCGATCGGACTGTATTTGATCGGGCGTCTGGTCAAGCAGCCGCGCGGCCTCGCCGGGATGCGGCGTGAGCACCAGCGGCGCCTTGCGCTTGATGGCACGACGGGCGAGCGTAGCGTTGCTGCCGAGCAGGTTGAGCGCGTCGGCGTCGAGCACCAGCAGACTCTCCGTCGCCAGTGCGGCACCTAGCAATGCGGCGGCCGCAGCGTCGTGTCCGAGGCCGGGCCCGATGGCGATGGCATGGCCTTCGGCGAGCGCCTGATCTGCGCGGCGAATCATTAGCTCGGGCTGAACGGGATCGACCGCGGGTGCGCGATCGTCGAGCAAGCCGACGAACACCCGACCGGCCCCGACGCGCAATGCGGCGCGGCCGGCAAGCAGCGCGGCGCCGCACATGCCGGGTGCGCCGCCGACGATCACCGCATCGCCAAACGTTCCTTTGTGCGTATTCAGTCGGCGTGCTTTGAGCTGGGCGGAAAACAGCGTCGGCAGCACCTCCCAGCCCGGCGCCGGCAACTGCGTGTTGGCATCGAGATCGAGCCGGCTGACTTTGACTTCGCCGCAGTGGTCGGGGCCGTCGTAAGTCAGCAACCCGGGCTTGAGCGCGATGAAGGTGATGGTGTGGGTTGCCTCGAAGGCTGTGCCCATCACCCGGCCGGTGTCGGCACACAGGCCGCTTGGCACGTCGATCGCCATGCGCGGGCCGGGCAGCGCGTTCATGGTGCGGATCCAGCTTGCGTGCCGTCCCTTGATCGGCCGGGTCAACCCGATACCGAACAGTGCATCGACCACCAGCGCCCAGCCGTTGGCTGGCGCGGCGGGCAGATCGGAGACAGTCTCGCCGCCGGCCTCGCGCCACGCATCCAGTGCCTTCTTTGCGTCGTCCGGCAGTTTGGCGGGGTCGCCCGAGAATGCGACCGTGACGTCGCGGCCAGCCTGCCGGAAATGGCGCGCCATGACGAAACCATCGCCACCGTTATTGCCGGGGCCGCAGGCGATCAGCATGGGACCCGGACGGTCGATGACCAGCCGCACCGCCTCTTCGGCAGCGGCGCGGCCCGCGCGCTCCATGAGCGGCGGCTTGGCGTCGGCCATTACGCCATGTTCGATGCTGCGGATGCCGGAAACGGGGTAGATCGGCTGACTTTTGCTAGACATGTGGGTGTCAATTTCTGGTGCGGTTTGCCATTCTACGCGTTTCACGTTTCGACACAGATGGCTGGATCAACGTTGCGACGGTACGGTGGCGATCCAGCCTTCGATCGGGTCGATCGTTTCAGGCAGGCCATAACGGGGTGCGCCGCATCGCGCCGATTCGGCGGCTTGCACCAGCGCCAGAAGCGCATCGAGGCAGTCGCCGCACGCGTCATCGACCATCGCGGTGGCCTCCCGCGCTTCACAGCGCACGGCGATTCCGCCGGTGACACCACCTCGGATCAACGCGCTGACGATGTTTCCACGGGCAGCGCGACGCGCCGCCGTTTGCTTCGCCGGCGTATCGCTCTTGTAGCTCGCCCGTGTGATACGGCGGGCAAGGTATCCGGGGTAGGCCTCGATTGCCACGCGGCCGGCGTCGCCAGCATGCAGACCGGGAAGGTGCACGCCGGCAGCGAGCAGGCGCGGTGCGCCCGCAAAGAACATCAGGCCAACAGGTGGATTGACCAGCTTCATCGGGCTGTGCGAGTGCGCCGGCACGTCAGTGGCGCGATGCGGGTAGCGCGCGCCCATCGGTCGGCGAGTGCGGTCAGCGTCGAGCGCGACACGAAACGAGGCCTTCTCGTGCCCCGCGACATGGCGCACCAGTGCCGCCCAATCCGAAGCCGGCCAGCCGAGCGCGTCGACGCCGGCGCGCGGCAATCCAAACGGAAAATCGAATGCGCCCAGCCATGGCCCGGGGCGGCGCAGCAGGGCGTCGAAGGCGGGCCAGTCGGGGATCGCTTCAATCGATTCGAGCACCAGCGTGTTGTCGGCAAACTCGCCGTGCGCCACGGTGATAGGTTTGCTGCGGCGTGGCGCAGAGGTGAAGTCCACGCCGATCAGGTGCGTCACCCTTCAGCGTTGGGTTCCGCCGGCGCCTTGGTGCGCTTGTCGCGCAGGTAGAGGTGCGTGCCGCGGCGCTGAGTTTCGAACAGATCGATGGCGGCGATCAGGTCGCTGAGTCGGCTGTAACCGTAGTTGCGCGGATCGAACGAGGTTTGATTGCCGATATGCGAGCCGACACCGCCGAGCGCCGCCCAACCCTCGTCGTCCGAGGCCGCTTCGACGCCACCACGCAGCAGGCTGACGAGTTTGGCGTCACCCTTGAGCGCCTTGGCACTTTTGCGCTTGGTGTCGGCATCGACTTTCTTTTCCACTTCTGCCGGCAGGCCAATGTTCTCAAGATAGAGAAAGCGCGAGCACGCATTGACGAACGGCATCGGTGTTTTTTTTTCGCCGAAGCCGAACACCTTGAGTCCGTTGGCACGAATCCGCATCACCAGCGGGGTGAAATCCGAATCGCTGGAGGCCAGGCAAAAGCCGTCGAGCCGTTGGCTGTAGAGCAGATCCATGGCGTCGATGATCATCGCACTGTCGGTGGCGTTCTTGCCTTTGGTGTAGGCGAACTGCTGCATCGGCTGGATGGCGTGTTCATGCAGCACCGCCTCCCAGCCCTTGAGACCGGTGCTCTTCCAGTTGCCGTAGGCACGGCGGATATTGGTGACGCCATACTTGGCCATTTCGTCGAGGATGACGTTGATCTTGGCAGCGGGGCAATTGTCGGCGTCGATCAACAGGGCAATGTGGATTTCATCTTGCATCAGGGGCTCCGAAACAGGCGGGCGGCGGTGAGAATAGTGGTGGCGTGAATGTCGACAGTATCGCCGATGTCATGACCATAGCCGCCTGCCATGGCGATGGCGACCGCTACCTTGTTTTTGCGACAGGCGGTGAGCACCATTTCATCGCGCGCCGCCAATCCTGCCTTGCTCAGCGACAGGCGGCCGAGGCGGTCGCCTTCGAAGGGGTCGGCGCCGGCAAGATAGATCACCAGCTCGGGTTTGAAACCGTCGAACACTTCGGCCAGCGCCTCGGTCAGGACGGGCAGATAGGCGGCGTCGTCGGTCCCGTCGGGCAAGGCGATGTCGCGGTTCGAGGGCATCTTGCGGAAGGGGAAGTTCTTGTCGCCATGCAGGCTGAGCGTGAATAGCATCGGCTCGTTGGCGAGGATCGCCGCAGTGCCATCGCCCTGATGCACGTCGCAATCAATCACTGCGACGCGCTCGACACGGCGTTCTGCGCGCATCGCCAGCGCGGCCACGGCGGAATCGTTGAAGACACAAAAGCCGGCACCTGCGTCGCGCGCGGCATGGTGCGTGCCGCCGGCGAGATTGGCCGCGCAGCCGGTTTCGAGCGCGGCGCGGCAGGCGGCGAGTGTGGCACCGGTGGAGCGGCGCGAGCGTTCCACCATCTGCGCCGTCCACGGGAAACCGATGCGCCGTTGCTCGGCAGCGCTCAGCGTGCCGCTCACCACGCGCTGCAGATAGCCTGGCGAATGCGCGCGCAGCAAGGCGGTGTCGTCGGCGGCGTCGGGCACAATGAAATCCGCCTCGTC
>CBDTZF010000167.1:0-5682 GCA_965364825.1 uncultured Rhodocyclaceae bacterium
TACCCCGACACGGACTTGCACCGTGCTGTTGTCGCGCCTTCACGGGCGCACTCATACCCCGCGAACGCGGAAATCCATCTCCGAGCGGGAGTCATCGATTCCGCCTGCTCGGGAATGACGGTCTGGGGCCTGCCCGGGATAACGGAATCCAGGCGTTCTTTCAGGCTATAAACGGCTTTGGATGTGCGCGCGTGTGCGGGCGCCGTTTTCAGGATTATTGGACGCGAGCGTTTTGCCCGACCACAATACGTTCGCTGTCACTCGCAAGTCCTTTGCTCATGCTGCCGTCCAACAATGCTGTCGCTGAATCGACCCAACTGGAAGCCGGCACCAGCGCGTTTCGTCATGCCAATTTTGCGATGTTTTTCGGTGGCTTCGCGTGTTTTGCAATGCTCTACAGCACGCAGCCGCTACTGCCGCTTTTCGCCCACGAGTTCGGCATCTCGCCGACGCAGGCCAGCCTGAGCGTATCCGCCGGCACGGGCGCCCTCGCCTGCCTGCTGATTCCCGCCAGCCTGCTGTCCGATCGCTTCGGTCGACTGGCGGTGATGCGGGTCGCGCTTGTCCTTGCCGCAATCACGGCGCTGCTGTGTCCGCTGGTGAGCGATTTCAATCAGCTTCTCGTGCTGCGCGGCTTGCTCGGCGCGGCGCTCGCGGGTCTGCCGGCGGCGGCAATGGCGTATCTGGGCGAGGAAGTCGCGCCCAACGCGCAAGGGCGCGCGATGGGGCTGTACATTGCCGGCAACGCGTTCGGTGGCATGAGCGGCCGGTTTCTCGCGGCGGCGGCGACTGATCTTGGCAACTGGCGTATTGCGCTTCTCGTGATCGGACTGCTCGGTGCAGGCGCAGCGATCGCTTTCTGGCTGATGCTTCCGGCCTCGCGAAACTTCAACCAACGCAGTATCCGCCTGCGTGCGGTCGCGCAAGACGCCTGTAGTCTGTGGCGGGATGCCGGTCTGCCGTGGCTCTTCCTGTGCGCCTTTCTACTGATGGGCGCCTTCGTCGCGCTCTACAACTACCTGGGTTTCCGCCTCATGGCGCCGCCCTATGCGCTTGGCCAGACCGCCATCGGCGCCATTTTCCTGCTCTACCTGGTTGGCACCTGGGCGTCGGCGTGGTCCGGCCGGCTCGCCGATCGCATCGGCCGACGAAACGTGTTGTGGGTGATGGTGGTGCTGATGCTTGCCGGGCTGCTGCTGACGATCACCGATCCGCTGGTCGCTGTAATCGCGGGCATCGCGCTATTTACCTTCGGTTTCTTCGGCGCACACACCACGACCAGCGGCTGGGTCAGCCGTCGCGGGGGCGCCAGTCGTGCGCTGGCCGCGGCGGTGTATCTGAGCAGCTATTATCTGGGCAGCAGCGTACTCGGCACTGCAGTCGGCATGGCTTGGGGCGTTGGCGAATGGTTGGCCGTCGCGATCGTTCTGATCGCCATTGCGTTGACGACGTTGGCGGTTGCGTTGCATCTGCGGCGCATTCCGCCAGTCGCGCTACCGGCTCCGTCCTCGGCCGCATCGCCTTCAAGCGGATCCGCACGCTAGGGCCTGTTGCGGTAGAGCAACACCTCGACGACGAAGCCCGCTCGAAACATCCTGTTAATTGCCGTTTTTGATCCCGGTCACAGTTTCTCCGCGTCATCGGCGCAAGCTAAAAAATGACTGATGACACAAAGGAGAAATGAATGGCCGACGAGAAACTCGCGCAAGAACTCGACACGACGCAGATTGCAGAACCAGAAATCACCGCAGACACCGCGCCGCTCATCGAAAAGAAGAAACCGGCTCCCCGACGGCGCACCCGAAAACCCGCACAAGCAAAATCGAAAGCCGCACCCGCGACTGAACCGGCATCCGAAGATGAGGACGAAGACACGCCCGTGGTCTACGAGTCTCATCACTCGGCGACGCAGGAAGCGCTGGCGGCCGACGAGATTCTGCGGATCAGTCACGGTCCGAACGCTCTGGCCGTCGCCAAGGCGCCACACGGCACCTATGAAGAGAGCGGCAAGGCCAGGCTGCCCGAGGACTATCCGTACCACGAGCGCATGCATCGCAAGGAGTACGAAGCGCTCAAGCAGGAGCTGCAGATCGAACTACTCAAGGTGCAGAGCTGGGTCAAGCAATCCGGGCAGAAGATCGTGCTGTTGTTTGAGGGCCGTGATGCCGCGGGCAAGGGCGGCACCATCAAGCGCTTCATGGAGCACCTCAATCCTCGCGGCGCGCGCGTCGTGGCGCTCGAAAAGCCCTCAGACACTGAGCACGGCCAATGGTATTTCCAGCGCTACATCGGACTCCTGCCGACCGAAGGCGAAATGGTCTTCTTCGATCGCTCCTGGTACAACCGCGCCGGCGTTGAACGGGTGATGGGTTTTTGCAAACCGCCCGAATACCTCGAGTTCATGCGCCAGACGCCGCAGTTCGAACGCATGCTGGTCAATAGCGGCGTGCGGGTGTTCAAGTACTGGTTTTCGGTGAGCCGCGAAGAGCAGTTGCGCCGATTCATCTCGCGCCGCGACGATCCGCTCAAGCACTGGAAACTCTCCCCGATCGACATCAAGTCACTGGACAAATGGGACGAGTACACTACCGCAAAGAAAGCGATGTTCTTCCACACCGATACGGCCGACGCGCCGTGGACGGTGATCAAGTCCGACGACAAGAAGCGCGCGCGACTCAACTGCATGCGCCACTTTCTCGCGTCGCTCGACTATCCGAACAAGGATCTCACGATCGCCGGAGGCCCGGATCGCAAGCTGGTCGGGGCGGCGTCACAGATTTTCGAGAAGAGCGAAGCCAGCCTCGACGATTTCTATTGATGGAATCCGGAGTACCGGTGGCATGCGACATGCGTCCCACCGGCCGAACAGACGCCATCAACGCCCGAGAAATTTCGGCGGGCGCTTTTCCTTGAAGGCACGCAGGCCCTCGGCATAGTCGTAACTGTCATAAACCTTGCGACGCAGGCCCTGCATTTTTTCAAAGCCTTGCGGGCTGATCGGCTTGGCGTCCGCGAGTACCCGCAGTTGCTCTTTCATCACCTCGATGCTGAGCGGCGCATTGTTGGCGATCATGCGCGCCATGTCGCGCGTAAATGACTCGAGGTTTTCGAGCTCGACCACATGGTTGATCATGCCGACATTCTCCGCGCGTTGTGCGCTGATTGGCGCGGCAGTAAACGCCAACTCCTTGACGATGCGAAGGCTCGCCGCGCTCGCGAAGGTCACCATGCCACTCACGTTGTAGGGCACACCGAGCCGCGCTGGCGTCACGGCAAAGGTCGACTCCGGGGCGGCGATTATGATGTCACAGGCCAGCACGGTTTCGACCGCACCACCCCACACGGTGCCCTCGATCATTGCAATCACGGGCATGGGATGCGTCTCGATACAGCGCACCAGGTAGCGCAGCGGATCGTCCCAACCCAACGGATCGCGCCGTCCCTCCGGCAACTCAGCCACATCATGGCCGGCCGACCAGACCTTGACTCCCGGCATGGCGCGCAAAATGACCACTCGAGTATCGTGCTTGCCGAAATCGCGCAACGCCCCAATGACCGACTCGACCAAGATATGGCTGAGTGCGTTGAGTTTCTTGGGGTTATTGAGTGTGATGGTTCCGATGTACCCATCCTGACTGACTTCGATGTGATCCATTGCGCTTCTCCTTGTTCGATGCACACTGCGGACATCTGTCAAGTACAGTGTCACCACTAAAACAGAGCGAGGGCATTGTGGCCATCCACATTTAACGCAGGTGGTATCCATAGTTGCCGAAATACGCTCGCCGATCGGCGGGGTCTCCAACCGACGGTGAGAAGTCCGACCTTGGCGTGCAGGCCGGCAAACTCACGGCGGGCGCACGCAGAAATCGCGCTTCATTGCCACCAACGGTCTAATGCAACAGACCAATGTAAAAAAACCCGCCGATCGCTCGGCGGGTTTTTTTTGGCATGGTCGATCGATGATCAGACGGTCACCGTATCCGCCACGTCCTTGAAGTTCTCGATCTGATCGAAGTTCATGTAGCGATAGACTTCGCTCGCGTTTTCGTTGAGCGCTTCGACCTGCGCGAAATACACTTCCGGCGTCGGGATTTCGCCCGTCAGGGCGCACACCGCGGCCAGTTCGGCGGAGCCGAGGTAGACGTTGGTGTCGATGCCGAGGCGGTTGGGGAAGTTGCGAGTGGAGGTCGACATCGCGGTCGAGCCCTTGCGGATTTGCGCCTGGTTGCCCATGCACAGCGAGCAGCCCGGGCTTTCCATGCGCGCGCCGGTCTTGCCGAGGATGGAGTAGTAGCCTTCCTCGGTGAGGATCATGGCGTCCATCTTGGTCGGCGGGGCAATCCACAGCCGGGTGGGGATGTCGGACTTGCCTTCGAGCACTTTCGCCGCGGCGCGGAAGTGGCCGATGTTGGTCATGCACGAACCGATGAAGACTTCGTCGATCTTGGCGCCGGCCACGTCGGACAGCGTCTTGACGTCGTCGGGATCGTTCGGGCAGGCCACCAGCGGCTCCTTGACGTCGGCCAGATCGATGTCGATCACGGCAGCGTACTCGGCATCGGCATCGGCCTTGAGCAGTTCGCCATTGGCGATCCAGTCTTCCATCGCCTTGATGCGGCGACCCAGCGTGCGCGCATCCTGATAGCCATTGGCGATCATCCACTTCATGAGCGTGATGTTCGAGGTCATGTACTCGACGATCGGCGCCTTGTTCAGATGTACCGTACAACCGGCAGCGGAACGCTCGGCCGAGGCGTCGGAGAGTTCGAAGGCCTGCTCGACCTTGAGATCCGGCAGACCTTCGATTTCAACGATGCGACCCGAGAAGACGTTCTTCTTGCCCTTCTTCTCGACCGTCAACAGACCGGCCTGGATGGCGTAGTAGGGAATCGCGTTGACCAGATCGCGCAACGTGACGCCGGGCTGCATCTTGCCCTTGAAGCGCACCAGCACAGATTCGGGCATGTCGAGCGGCATCACGCCGGTGGCGGCGGCAAAGGCCACCAGACCGGAGCCGGCCGGGAAGGAGATGCCGATCGGGAAGCGGGTGTGCGAATCGCCCCCAGTGCCGACCGTGTCGGGCAGCAGCAAGCGGTTGAGCCAGGAGTGGATCACGCCATCTCCCGGACGCAGCGAGATCCCGCCGCGGGTGGAGATGAAGGACGGCAGCTCGCGATGCGTTTTCACGTCCACCAGCTTCGGGTATGCCGAGGTGTGGCAGAAGGACTGCATCACCAAATCGGCCGAGAAGCCGAGGCAGGCCAGATCCTTGAGTTCGTCGCGCGTCATCGGGCCGGTGGTGTCCTGCGAACCGACGGTGGTCATCTTGGGTTCGCAATAGGTGCCCGGGCGAATGCCCTGCTCTTCAGGCAGACCGCAGGCGCGGCCCACCATCTTCTGTCCCAGCGTGAAACCCTTGCCACTGTCGACCGGGTCTTTCGGCAGACGGAACAGCGTCGATGCGGGCAGCCCGAGCGCTTCGCGCGCCTTGGTGGTGAGGCCACGACCGATAATCAGCGGAATACGGCCACCGGCGCGCACTTCGTCCAGAATCACGGCCGTCTTGAGCGGCGATTCGGCGATCTGCTTGCCGTTCTTGAAGGCGGTGACGACAGCGGTGCTGCGGTCGATTTTGAGCTCGATCTCGTCGCCCATGTCCATCTGATCGACATCGATCTC
>CBDTZF010000168.1:0-5671 GCA_965364825.1 uncultured Rhodocyclaceae bacterium
GCACGCTTGCCCAGGCCGGAAAGGCAGCCTTCGCCGCCGCCACCGCTGCCGCGACGTCGCCAGGCGAACCAAGCGCGACCTTGCCCGTCACCGCGCCCGTCGCCGGGTTGAATACATCCTGCGTGCGCCCGCTTTCGCCGGGAACCCGCTGACCCCCGATGTAGTGCCCAATTTCGCTGACGGACATCGTCGTTCTCCTCTGTGTGATAACTGCAGCATAGGATCAGTCGCGCCGGAAGCCAACGGCAATGCCGGGCACACCGATCGACGAACCACCCAGCGCGTCGTCACCGGTCCTCGCAAAAGTATGCTCGGGCCTGTCTGCATCTGACCCGGTCGGCCTGAGCATGCGCAGCGCGGCGTGCCACCAGCGCCGACTCGATTGCGACAAAACGTCTCAAACACGCGCCAAGGGAATTCATCTTCGTGGCCTGCCAAAGAAAGCAAAGATTCGCCTCATATCCGACGAATACCGTGGCGTGTGCGCGGACGACGGCAACTCCACAGATCACCCGATTTGCATTTCAATGAAGCAGGTCACATCTTTACGACGTACTATTTACGCCCGTATACGGGCGAATCGCATTTGCAATCGGTCGAGATTACTCCTAAGTTGAAAGGACACCGCCGCGCCGATTTGTGACGAGCCGCGCCGGGCCGCGTTTCGGTTCAAGCGAACCTCAATTGGGCGCTCGATGTGGCGAGGCCTATCTCGCAACGATATGTTTTCGTCATATTAAATCCCTGAACCAGACCGGACGTGCCGCGCCATCCCAAAACCTGGCGCCGCGCCCGGGCCGAATGAAGCACTTGACCGGCGCAGCGTTCCTGAGCCACACGGCGCCGGACATCTTCGTAGAGAGGAGTCACGAACATGCCGTCTGCCCTGACTTACCCCGGTATATACATCGAAGAGGTGCCCAACGGCGCGCGCACCATCACCGGTGTGAGCGCGTCCATCGCCGCGTGCGCCGGGTCCACTGCCAAAGCCACGCCGGACAGCGCGCAGCGCACCCGAAACCGACACGCTGTTGATGAAAGGTGGGTGTGCTTGTCGTCCCAAGGCTTCTGCATTGCTGACCGATCAATGCGTGGAATGCGGGAAAGCGCAGATCCCGGGTCGGTAAACGAAACAAACTGTCAGTGAACCGATAGGCCGGTGCGAACTGAAACGGTAACGAACGGACAAGGAGAACACACATGACAACCTACACCTACCGAGGCGGAAAGAAACTGGATCTGGAACAACGCCCCGACGCGTTCGTGGCGCGGGTTCCGCCCGAGGCACTGCGACGTGAGGGGATTTGTGACGATGCCGAGCAGGTGTCGTCGGGGTCCTGCCGGGTGCGTGCGCGGGCGCAGGATCTGGATTCGATGATGGCGCGTTCGCGTGCACTGGGGCCGACGCATCATGCCTACCAGATGGCGGACACGGGTGAGGACTTTCTCATCACCGACCGGGTTTTCGTCACCTTCAAAAAGGTGTTAACGAACGAGCAGGTGGCCGAGTTTGCGGGGCGTTACGGGCTGCTGCAGCGCGAGCGCTATACCGACCGCGACTACCTGTTCCAGCTCACCGATCACACCGGCATGAATCCGGTGAAACTCGTGGTCGAGCTGACCGAGAACGAACCGCTGGTGGCGCTCGCGGAAAACGACCTGAACTACCTGATGACCAAGTACGAGATCGTGCCGCCCAGCGATCCGGAGTACGCCAGCGAGTGGCATCTGCACGGCCACTTTGCTCACCCCGACGTCGATCCACGCGCCAACGTACGCGGCGAGCAGGCGTGGTCGCTGCTCGACAGTTTCGGTAGCCCGGAGGTGGTGGTCGGCGTCACCGACGACGGTTGCAAGCTCGATCATCCCGATTTCGACTCGGCCGGCAAATTTGCCGGCTGGGGCTATTTCGAGGGTACCCGGCTGATCACCAGCCGCGACATCGACGCCGTGCCCACCGGCATGTATCAGAGCGGCGCCAATCATGGCACCTCGTGCGCGGGCGTGATTGCGGGCGAGGCCGACGGGGTGCTCACGGTCGGCGCCGCGCCGGGCTGCCGGCTACTGCCGATCAAGTGGGAGTCGCAGGGTCCGTCGCTGCTGATCAACGATTCGAAGATGCTGACCGCACTCGGTTTCGTCGCCGACAAGGTCGATGTGCTCTCCAATTCGTGGGGCTCGGTGCCGCGCTTCCTATTCGCCACCGCGGTGATCAACCGCATCACGCAACTGGCCGCGAGCGGCGGGCGGCGTGGGCGCGGCATCCTGTTCCTGTGGGCGGCAGGCAACGAGAACTGCCCGATCGAGGCGGAAACCGCTGTCGACGTGCCCTACACCCACGGCTGGGAATTTGCCAACGGTTCGTGGCGTTGGGCCGGCGTGGAAACGACGCGCCGCTTCGTCAATAACATGGTGGGCGTACCGGGCCTGATGCATGTGGCGGCGCTCGCCAGCACCGCGCAGCGTAGCCACTATTCCAACTATGGCCCCGGCATCGACATCTGTGCGCCCACGAGCAACAGTCACTCTTATTTCCGAATGGAATTGAGGGGGCTCGGCATCACCACCACGACTGGGGAGGCGGGCCAGCTGACGCATGACTTCGGCGGCACTTCGAGTGCGACGCCGCTGGTGGCCGGCATTGCCGCGTTGGTGGTGTCGGCCAACCCGGAACTGAGCGCGATGGAAGTGGGCTCGGTGCTGCGCCGCACGGCGTCGAAGGACCTCGACATGACGCCCTACCCGCGCACACCGCCCGCCAATTTCGACCCGAATCCCACTTGGGACGTATCACCGGTGGCACCGTTCGACAGCGGCGCGTTCACCGACATCGGCGATGCCGACGGCACCTGGAGCCCGTGGTTCGGCCAGGGTCGCGCCGACGCCGAACAGGCCGTGGCGCTGGCGCTGCAACTGCGCGGCGGTGAGCAACCCGCGCCCGCGCCGGACAACCGTTTCATCTCGCGCCCCGGCGTGGCGATTCCCGACAACCGCCCCGGCGGCATCGTCGATACGCTGGATGTCACGGCCGTGGGCCGGGTGAGTTTCCTGCGCGTCGCGGTGGACATCCGACATTCCTACATTGGCGATCTGGTGGTCACGCTGAGCGCACCTTCGGGTCATGAAATGGTGTTGCATGATCGCGCCGGCGGCAGCGGCAACGACCTGTCGACCACCTGGGAGGCGTCCACCTTGCCGGCGCTACGCAGTTTCGACGGCGAGGAAGCCGAAGGCCGCTGGACGCTGTGGGTGCGCGACGAGGCGGCGGCCGACAGCGGCCGACTGGAGGAATGGTCGCTCGAAGTCGGCGTAGTCGCGCCACCGCGCGCGGTGTTTGTCGAAGACGCCCCCGGCGCAGCGATTCCCGACAATCGCGCCGCCGGTATCGAGCGCGTGCTGCCGGTGGCCGACGCCGGATTGATTGCAGGCATTGAGATCGCGCTCGACGTCACCCACACCTATATCGGTGACCTGCGCGTCACGCTGCATTCGCCGGGCGGTGCGGCGCTCGCACTGCACGATCGCAGCGGCGGCAGCATGGACAATCTGCGCGTCACCTACCGATCGGCCGACGTCGCCAGTTTGCAGGCGCTGATCGGCGAGTCCTGCGCGGGTGACTGGAAGCTACATGTGCAGGATCTGGCGGCGCGCGATGTCGGAAAGCTCAACCGCTGGTCGCTCGACATCACGCTGCAGGCCGCCGCGCCGGCGATCGCCAAGGCAAAGAAGAAAGCGGCCAAAGGTACGAAGAAGGCCGTCAAAAGCAAGACGGCGACCAAGCCGAAACGCGCCAAGGCAAAAGCCGCATAGGCCGTCGAATCAGCCGTGGGCGCAAGGGGATGTTCTTGCGTCCTTTTCGCGCCTGACAATATCGGCCAGAACACGATTCGTTGAGACTTCTCGATTATCCAGTCGGTTTAAGAACTGGAATACCGTGATTTACCAAGGGACGTGAGGGCGAGTATTGGCAAAGCGATCCGCGAAGGGGTGTCGCGTGCGCCCGACTCGCTCACGAAGCCAGCGAGCGCACCGACCACCCGGCTATGAAGCGCGTCGGGAGATCTCACCCTGCGGATGTTCATAGAAGAAACGCAGCATCTCGCGTGCGGCATCCGGCCCCTTGGGATCGGTATAGGAGCCGCGAGGACTTCCACCTGACCAGGCGTGGCCGGCGCCGTGGATCAACCAGTGTTCAGCGAGCGGATTCCCACTCGCGTCATGGTGGGTGGTGCGGGTGTAGGCATGGCCGTTGGGGACCTTGCCGGACTGCACGGTCACGCGCAGCGCGTCGTCGGCGCCGGCGGTTCCCGGCCCGGCATCGGATGGCACGGATTGGGCGATCACCTGCTCACCATTGCACGGGTGCACCGTGGTATCCCGGTCGCCATGAAACACGATGGTCGGGGTGGGCGCCGCGCCGGGCCGGGAGCCGCCGGTTGAGTGCCGGCTTCGCGAAGCGCGTTGGCCGCCTTGCATCGCGGCGAAGGCGGCGGGCAGGTCCTGTGCTATCCCGTGGGGAAGTCCGGAGTGGATGCCGGCCGCCGCATACAGATCGGGGTAGGCCGTGACCATGGTCGCTGCCATCGCCCCCCCGGCCGACAGCCCGGCCACGTAGATCCGACGCGGGTCAACGTTGTGGCTGTCGACGATCTGTTGAGTCAGTCCGGCAATGATCGAGGGCTCGCCCCCGTCACGCTGCTGGTCGGACGCCTTGAACCAGTTCCAACATTTCGAGTGGTTGGCCGCATGCGTCTGGGCAGGATAGACAACGAAGCACAGTTGCGCTTCGGCCAGCGCGTTCATTCGGGTGCCGATGGCGAAGTCGTCGGGGCCCTGCGTGCACCCATGGAGCATGACGACGAGCGGCAGCGCCTGTCCGTGATAGCCGCTCGGAACATACAGCTTGTAGCTGCGGGTCCCGGCGTGATTGGTGAACGAGGCGGTGGTGAAGCGCCCGCCGTCCGGCACGACGTCGGGGGTCCGGTCCGGCGTGGGTTCGGAGCCGGGGATGGGCCCACGAAATTCGCTCCAATGTTGGCGCATCTGCTCGCGCAACCGAGCACCGAAGGCCCGCGGGGAGGCGGCCGTGCGCTCGACGCTCGGCCGCGCGGGTTCGCACGGTCGACACGGCGCCTCGCGCGCTGGCGCAGGAAGTACGATTGTTTCGGAATCGACGACGCGGCACTCTCCATCGAGCGTCGTCGTGGCGTGGTCGCGGGGGGCATCGGCCGCAGTGGGCGGCGCCGCCTCGCCACGCAAGGTGCGTTGAATCAAAGCGGTGGCTTCAAGCAATTGCCCCGCACGGGTCAAACGGGTCGCTTCGAGCATTCCCGCCTGTAGTGTTGCATTCATGATTGGAACCTCCGGGTCGTGCGCAATGCGCATCAGTGAATTCGGTCTGCCAGAGCGGCCTTGACCGCCGCACTGGCATGCAAGGCGCCCAGCACGACGACAGAATCGATCGTGGCGCGGGCGAGTTCGGGGGATACATCGTCGGCAATGCTGGCCAGACCCAGCACCTGGATTTGCAGCGTCTGACCGGCCGCCTGCGCCGCTTCGAGGTCGCTACGGGAGTAGTGCTGCAAGCCGAGCACAAAGGTTTTGCGGGCCACCGTCTCCTTGACGACCTCGGCATGAGTGGTCAACTGGTTGCGAATCGCGGTGCGGATCA
>CBDTZF010000169.1:0-5661 GCA_965364825.1 uncultured Rhodocyclaceae bacterium
GCCTTGCGGGCGCCGTGGTAGCGCTCGACCGGCGCGCGGGCGGTTTCGTCGGGCACCTGTTCGCCGGTGACCGGGTGGGGCTTGAAGGTGGTGCCGTCCCAGCGGGTGACAGGCACGCCGTGGGCGTCGGTGACGTAATCGACGCGATCCCAGGCGAGCACCGCGTCGCGGCATTCGATGTTGTGGAAGTCACGCAACACGGGCTCGGGCGGCGTGACGTTGCCGTAGGTGCGGAAGTGCCATTGCAGGTAGCCGATCCACAGCACGGCTTCGGCAATGCGCGCGGCGCGCGGGTTGAGTTCGAGGCCGAGAAACTGGTGCGGGTCGACGCTCACCCCTTCCATCTGCAGCAGGCCCTGGGTCTCGCCCATGTCGTGCAGGGTGTCCAAAATTTCGCCTTCGAGGCGCTTCATGTGTTCGAGGGTGACGTAGAGAAAATTGCCGCTGCCGCAGGCCGGGTCGAGCACTTTGACTTGGCACAGACGGCGGTGAAAGTCGCGCACCACGTCGGCGGCCTTTTTGTGCTCGCCTTTCTGGTCGTGAATGGCGGCCGCGGCCTGGACGTTCTGCCAGTCGGCCCGTAGCGGCTCGATGACGGTGGGCAGCACGAGTCGTTCAACGTAAGCGCGTGGAGTGTAGTGGGCGCCGAGGGCGTGGCGTTCGCGCGGGTCGAGGGCGCGTTCGAGCAGGGTGCCGAAAATGGCCGGTTCGACATGCTTCCAGTCGGCGCGGGCGGCTTCGCGCAGGTGCGCGATCTGCGCCGGCGCGAGCGGCAGCGCGGTGGCGTCGGCAAACAGGCCACCGTTGAAACGCAATACACGCGCGCGGATGGTGGGCGAGAAGGCGCTGCCGCTGTTCATGTCGCGCCACAGGCCGGCGACCAGCGGCACAAAGCTGTCGGGCGCCTTCTCGCATTCGTCGAGCAGGCCGCTGAAGCTCTCAGCGGGCAGCAGGCCGACGTCTTCGGCAAACATCGTGAACAGGCAGCGCATGAGGAAGCCGGCGACGTGCTCGGAGGCATGGTCGGCGGCTTCGAGACTGCGCGCGAGCTTGGCCAGCCGCGTGGCCACTTCGCGCGTGACGCGGGCGCTCTGGCGCGTGGGGTCGAGACTGAGCGGAGCGAGCCACACCGCGCGCAGGCGTTCGCGGATGTCCTCGCGGCGTAGGTCGGCGAGGCGGATGCGGTGGCTGCGCACATCGGGAAAGGGCACATAGGTGGCACCCGAGCGGCTGAATTCGGCGTACAGCTCGATCGATCGGCCGACGTCGGTAACGATCAGGAAGGGCGGCCGGCCTTCGCCGGCAGGCAACGCGCGGGCGTAGGCTTCCGCCTGACCGCGAGCGCGCAACATCGCCTTGTCCCATGCCCCAGTGTCGAGCCCGGCGCCGGTCTGCTTCGCTTCGCACACAAAGGCGTCACGCCGGTAGAGGTCGATAAAACCGCGTGACTGCGTGCCGTCGCCGTTGAAAAAGTCGACACGGCGCTCGAACACATAGGCGTTTTCTGCGGTTTCGTCCTGCGCGGGGTCGGGGCTGGGGAGTTCGAGCGCCTTGGCGAGATCGGCCAGAAACATCTGGTAATTGGCGCGTTCGCTGCCGCTGACGTCTTGCCAGCGGGTGATGAAATCTTCGATGGAGGTCACGTCGGGTAGCGTTGGTGGGCGTGGCGCCATTGTACGGTGGCATGCGTTCGGGGTGCGGTGGGCGGGTGACGGGGTGATCGCGTGTCGGCGTACTGCAACCGTCGGGACGCGCCCATTTTGCGTCGTGTTGCGCTGTTCCCTCACCCCCGGCCCCTCTCCCGGCGGGCGAGGGGAGGATGGCCAGCGACAAATCGCGGGCAAACTATTTCCCGATTTGCGAGCGTGAATGACTCCCCTCGCCCGCCGGGAGAGGGGCCGGGGGTGAGGGCGAACGGGCACCGACCGTCAAGCGACGCAGACAAACACGTGCATGCCTTCGCCCTGGTTGCGGTGACGAGTGACGCCGCCGGCGCGGGGTTGTAAGATCGGGCGACGTTTTCCTGCATGGGCATGCGGGCAGCGAACACCGGGGAACCAGGATGGGCGCGATGAGCGATCGATGGGTGGCGGATGCGTGGCGTACGCTCGACTGTGCGCGTGCTGCCTGGCGGGTGCTGGCGATGTTCGCGTTTTCGCGCAGTGCGTGCGCCAGTGTGTCGACGGTGACGCCGCCGGCCGCAAGCGGCGCCTCATCGGTATCGGCGCCACCCGTGCAGGGCGGTGACGGTGCAAAGAGTGTGCAGGAAGGCGCGGAGATGGAGCGCTTGTTCGACGGCGATATCAAGGAAGCGTTGGAGATTACGCCGGCCGCCTGGGACACGCGCGGTATTGGCCGGCGGCTGATGGAAACGCTCGGGCGGATGTGGGAATACTGGTTGTGATTTCCGCCGCGTGATCGGAAAGAACGCAAAAACGGCCCGCGAATTCGCGGGCCGTTTCCTCGAGTACCGGCTTTTGTTACGGACGAACCGCGATTTCGTTTTCGACGTCTTTCACGCCTTTCGTGTCGCGTGCAATCTCACCTGCGCGCTTTTTCTCCGCGCGGCTCTTGGCAAAACCCGAGAGCTGCACCGTGCCTTGCAGCGTCTCGACGCTGATTGCTGCTGCGCTCACGGTCGGATCATCGGCCATGCGCGCCTTGACGCGGGTGGTGATGGTCGCATCATCGACATATTCTCCTACCGTGGACTGGTCACGGCTGACGGCGCAACCGACCGCGGTGATGGCGAGCAGCCCGGACAGGGCGAGAGTGGCGGCAATGTGCTTCATGGTCTTTCTCCTTGGGTGATTGGGTCTCTTCGCCGGGTGAACTTCTTTCCGTGCGAGGCGACTTAACTATACGGGTTTCGTCTCGGCGCCGATGTCCGACACGGCGGATTTTCATGTAGGACGATTCCTGCATGGCCGATTCATCCGGCTATCGGCATGTGCGCGCCGAAGGCCTCGGCGGGTTGAAGAATCGTGGGTGCAATGAGCGAAGGACATTGCACCGCGCGACAACCCAATGGTGCAATGCGCTTCGCTTATCGACACCCTACGTGGGGCGGATGGCCACGTACACTGTGCAGCCCGCGTAGGGCGCAATAACCAAAGGGCATTGCGCCGTATGTCGACCGTAGGCATCGCCAAACTTCCCCTTGCGCAGACGACTAATATAGGCCGGATTCTCATGACGGCGTCCGGTGCATGAACGGCGATCGGACGCCCGGGGTGCTCGCGGGAAAGCGGCATATGGAGGTGGCCGGCTGGTCATTTTCGACGTTTCACGGATTGGTGGAGATTGGCGTGAGCTCTTTCAATTCGGCGAGGGATGCCGCTGCTGATGCAACAACATACGGTGCAATGCGCTTCGCTTATTGACACCCTACGTGGGGCGGATGGCGACGTAGACCGTGCAGGCGGATTCGCCGCCGGTGTAGAAATTCGGAAACGGCACGACATGCGATTTGGCCTGCGTGAATACCGTGTCGAGCAGCGTGATGACCGCGTCGTCGGGCGGGTCATTCGACCACAGCGCGAAGACCCCGCCAGGATGAATCTTGTCGGCCAGATGGTGTAACGCTTCGGGCGTGTAGAAGCCGCTGTTGCCCGCGTTGAGCCAGTGCGTGGGCGAGTGGTCGATATCGAGCAGGACGGCGTGCACGCGCTGGTCGGGCGTGGCGGGATCGAAGCTGCGGCCGGGCGCTGTCGCCAGCGCGAAAAAGTCGGCATGGACCAAGGTGCAGCGTGCATCGTCGGTGAGCGTGCTGCCGAGTGGTACGAGGCCGCGGCGATGCCAGTCGATCACGGGCGCCATGACCTCGATCACCTTGAGCGAGCGGACGGCCGGATTTTCGAGCGCCGCGACGGCGGTGTAGCCGAGGCCGAGACCGCCGACCACGACATCCAGCGCAGTGCCTTTGGCGGCCGCCAGCCCGAGCCGGGCAAGCTGGATCTCGGATTCGGTAAACAGGCTCGACATCAGGAACTCGTCGCCGAGCTTCACTTCGTAAACGATCCGGCCGTCGAGCCGCGGTTCGGCCCGGCGCC
Organism: uncultured Rhodocyclaceae bacterium; assembly: GCA_965364825.1. Classification (GTDB taxonomy): domain Bacteria; phylum Pseudomonadota; class Gammaproteobacteria; order Burkholderiales; family Rhodocyclaceae; genus Nitrogeniibacter. Next base: position 4,053 of record CBDTZF010000169.1, read on the forward strand.
GCAGGCTGATCTCGCCCAACGGTGTGCTCTGGTAGTCGAGTTCTTCAAATGCAAACATGGACGCTCCGGCTTGGGGATCGACCATGTTGGAAACACTGTCCGACATCATTCGTTCCTTTTCGCTTGTTCCCGCAGACGTGTTCTGGCGCGCGCGGTCACGATATCGCAGGCCGGCCGGAAACTGTCGGGGTCGGCGGCGCGCCACCATTCGGCGTACACGGTGTTGTCGGCGTCATCGCGTAGCGCGCCTTCGGGCAGGAAGGTGTAGATGCGGTCGAGCGCTCTGCCGCGGGCGGAGCCGACACGATGAATCAGATGATGCGGCTGCAGGTCGCGCGGATGCTCAAGGCCGGCCGCGGCAACGATTGTGGCGAGTGCCTCGACCGTTTTGTGGTGAAAGCGCGCCGCGCGTTCGGCCTGTACATCGACCACCAGGCCGCGCTGGCGCCGTTTGTTTTGCGTGGTGACACCCGTGGGGCAGGTGTCCAGATGGCAGCGCTGCGCCTGGATGCAGCCGATCGACATCATGAAGGCGCGCGCCGCGTTGCACCAGTCGGCGCCGATCGCCAGGCTGTGCGCAAGCCCCATGCCGGAGTAGACCTTGCCGCTGGCGACCAGACGCACCTTGTCGCGCAGGCCGCTGCCGACGAGCGCATTGCGCATTATCACCAGACCGTCGATAAGCGGCATGCCGACCGAGTCGCTCAATTCGACCGGTGCTGCGCCGGTGCCGCCCTCGCCGCCATCGACAACGATGAAATCGGGGTGGATGCCGGTCTTGAGCATGGCCTTCATGAGCGCGAATACTTCGTGCGGATGGCCCACGCACAGCTTGAGGCCGACCGGTTTGCCGCCCGACAGCTCGCGCATGCGGGCACTGAATTCGAGCAGTTCGACCGGGGTGGAGAAGGCCGAGTGCGCCGCCGGGGAGAGACAGTCGTGGTGCGCCGGCACCTTGCGCGCGCGGGCGATCTCTTCGCTCACCTTGGCGCCCGGCAGCAAGCCGCCGTGGCCGGGTTTGGCTCCCTGACTGAGCTTGATCTCGGTCATCTTGACCACGTCGCGCTGGGCGTTGTCGGCAAACGCGGCGGGGTCGAAATGGCCGGCGTCGTCGCGGCAGCCGAAATAGCCCGAGCCGAGTTCCCACACCAGATCGCCGCCGTGCTTGAGGTGATACTCGCTGATGCCGCCTTCGCCGGTGTCGTGATAAAAACCGCCCAGGCGTGCCCCTTTGTTGAGCGCCTCGATGGCATTCGCCGACAGTGCACCGAAGCTCATCGCGGAGATGTTGAGCACCGAGACGTCATACGGTTTGCTGGTGTGTTCGTTGCCCACGCGAACGCGCGGCGCGCTGTCGGGTACGGCGGCGGGCGCGATCGAATGCGACAGCCAGTGATACTCGTCGGCGGCGGTGTCATGCTCGGTGCCGAAGGGGTGGGTGTCCGTTTCGCCGCGCGCACGGGCGTGGATGAGGCTGCGCGCTTCGAAACTGTAAGGCTTGCCTTCGAGATCGCCTTCCACGATGTAGGCGCGCAGGTAGGGGCGCAAATCGTAGAACAGCCAGCGCAGACGCGCCGCGATGGGAAAGTTTCGCGTCAGTGTCCAGCGT
>CBDTZF010000170.1:0-5590 GCA_965364825.1 uncultured Rhodocyclaceae bacterium
GACGCACGCTTTCTGGTCCCGCTGGCAACGCGCGAGACGCATGAGATTTTTGATCAGGCGATGTACGAGGCTCAGGTCGACGGGACCTCGTTTCATCGCATGTTCGGTCATGCGATCGACGCCATGACCGCCGCCGACGTCGTTCTCGTCGCCAGTGGTACCGCCGCGCTCGAAGCCGCTTTGCTTAAACGTCCGATGGTCATTACTTACCGCATGGGCGGTTGGCAATTCAATCTCATGAAGCGCATGGCGTATCTACCCTGGGTGGGTTTGCCGAACATTCTGTGCCGCGAGATGGTGGTGCCGGAATTCCTGCAGGACGATGCGACACCCGAGGCGCTGGCCGAGGCACTGGAACGCTGGTTGCTCGATGCTGATGCGCGTGCCGAACTCGAGGAACGCTTCGTCGACATGCATCACGCCCTGCGCCAGGACACCGCCCACCGAGCCGCCGAAGTCATTCTTCCTTACCTGAGCGAACGTCACAGCGATGGCTGAGTTACGTCTTATCTGCGGCGTCGATGAAGCGGGGCGCGGCCCGTTGTGCGGTCCGGTGGTTGCGGCGGCGGTGGTGCTCGATCCGACACGGCCGATCGACGGCCTGAAGGACTCGAAAAAACTGAGCGCCCGCCGGCGTGAGCAACTCGCACTGAGCATCCGTGAACGTTCGCTCGCGTGGGCGGTCGCTCACGCCACGGTCGAAGAGATCGACCGCCTCAACATCCTCCATGCCACCATGCTGGCGATGACGCGCGCCGTGGCGCAGTTGTCATTGCCACCCGACGAGGTGCGAGTGGATGGCAACCGCTGTCCGGAGGTGCCGTATCCAGTTCGCGCCATCGTCAAGGGCGACGCGAGCGAGCCGTCGATTTCGGCGGCATCGATCCTCGCCAAAACGGCGCGCGACGCGATCATGTGTGCGCTGGACGCTGATTTTCCGCACTATGGACTGGCGCGACACAAAGGCTATCCCACACCGGCGCATCTTGCGGCGATCAAGAAGTACGGCATCGCTGACTTCTATCGCAAGAGCTTTGCACCGGTACGTGTGATCCATGAAAATCCATCGCTGTTTGAGGAGTGAGGTATGACCAGGCTGTATTTTATGCTGTTCGTTCATCTGATCGGCGTGATTGTCTGGGTGGGCGGCATGGCCTTCGCCTACCTGTGCCTGCGTCCGGCCGCGACGTCGCTTGAGCCGCCTGCGCGTCTGACACTTTGGGTCAACGTTCTCGCGCGTTTCTTTCCGCTCGTGTGGATCTCGGTGGTAGCGATCATCGGTTCGGGCGTCACCATGTTGCTGAACGTCGGCTTTGCCCATGCCCCGGTAGCGTGGCACGTGATGTTTGTCGTCGGCCTCGTCATGACCGGAATCTATGGCTACGTGTGGCTGGTGCCGTGGCGGCGACTGCGCGACGCCGTGGCGCAGCAGGACTGGCCGAACGGGGCGGCGGCGCTCGGACGTATCCGGCAAGGCGTGGCGGTCAATCTGGTGCTTGGCACCCTCAACGTCGCGGTCGCCACCATCGGCCTGGCGGTGTGAAACGGATTTCCTCTCGCAGCAATCCGCTGGTCAAGCGCATCGCGGCGCTCGCCGGCTCGGGGCGCGAACGCCGAAAATTTGGACAGACGCTACTCGACGGCGCACACCTGATTGGTGCGGCGCTCGATGCGGGCGTGCCGCTGGTGTCGGTGCTGGTGAGCGAACGCGGCCTGCAGCGTGACGAGCATCGCGCGCTGATGGCGCAAATCGGTGATAGCGCCGAAAGTTATCTGGTGGCCGATGCGGTGTTCGATCAAATCAGTCCGGTCGACACACCCACGGGGATTCTCGCGCTCATCGACACGCCGTCGGTGGACGCGATATTGCACGCGGCGTCGGTCCTGGTGCTCGACGCGGTGCAGGATGCCGGCAACGTGGGCGCCTTGTTGCGCACCGCCGCCGCGGCGGGTCTCAAGCATGTTCTGCTGACGTCCGGTTGCGCGCAGGCGTGGTCGCCGCGTGTCTTGCGCGCTGCGATGGGCGCGCATTTTATGCTGCAGGTCCGCGAGAATGCGGATGCTGAAGCCTTCCTGCAGGACTATTCGGGGCTGTGCTGTGTCACGACGTTGAATGAAAGCGCGGAAAGTCTATATGACGTCGACCTGCGGGGCGATGTCGTTTGGGTATTCGGCGCCGAGGGCGCCGGCGTCAGTGCCGCGCTGGCGCGGCTGGCAACGCGGCAGGTGATGATTCCGATGCCGGGGCAGATGGAATCACTCAATGTCGCCGCCGCTGCCGCGGTGTGTCTGTTCGAGCAGGTGCGGCAGAAATCGTTGGCCGCGCTAAGCGGACCGTTCTAACGATGCGTGCCGTGCGCGGGTGACGAGCGAACTACACTCCGCCGGCTTCAGCCCAGCCGGTTGTCGGCCAGATGGTAGTGTGGATCTTCCAGCAGGTTAATTTCCACCATATCGCGCGCCTTGCCCAGCAATTCGAGGCAATCCGGGCTCAAGTGACGCAGGTGCACGCGTTTGCCCAGCGCACGATACCGTTCCGCCAGGTTGTCGATGGCTTCCACCGCGGAGTGGTCGACTACGCGTGCGCGGCGGAAGTCGATCACCACGTCGTCGGGATCGTGGCGTGGAGTGAACAGGCTCTGGAAATTTTGTGTCGATGCAAAGAACAGCGAGCCATCGATCGTGTAGATCTTCCAGCCGTGCATTTCCGAGCTCACATCGGCGCGTATTTCCTTGGCGTGCTGCCAGGCGAAGACCAGCGCCGAGATGATGACGCCACATATGACCGCGATCGCTAAATCGGTCATTACGGTGACCACGGTGACGGCAATGATGACGAAGGCGTCGTGGCGCGGCACCTTGCGCAGCACGCGCAGGCTGGCCCATTCGAACGTCTTCTCGGCGACCACGAACATCAGGGCGATAAGCGCGGCGAGCGGGATTCTTTCGATCAACGGGGCGGCGAAGAGCACGAAACTGAGCAGGAAGGCGGCGGCGGCAATGCCGGAAAGGCGGCGCCGCGCGCCATTGTCGATATTGATCATGCTCTGGCCGATCATCGCGCAGCCGCCCATGCCACCGAACACGCCGGTCACCATATTGGCGACGCCCTGACCGACGCACTCCCGGTTCGGCTGGCCGCGCGTATCGGTCATTTCGTCGATCAGGTTAAGCGTGAGCAGCGATTCGATCAGTCCGATCGCAGCCAAAATTGCGCTGTAGGGCAGAATAATCCGCAGGGTCTCCCAACTCAGTGGCACGGTCGGCAGATGGAAACTCGGCAGACCACCCTTGATCGACGCCAGGTCGCCAACCGTGCGCGTGTCGATGTTGCCGAAAATCACCACCAGCGAAACGATCACGATGCCGGCCAGCGACGAAGGCACCGCGCGGGTGAAGCGCGGCAGCAGATAAATGATCGCCATCGTCAATAGGATCAGCGCGCCCATCGTGAGCAGGGCGGCGCTATCCAGCCATTGCAGCGTGCCGTCTTCGCCGGCGATGCGGAAATGCACGAGTTGGGACAGAAAGATGACGATTGCCAGCCCATTCACAAAACCCAGCATGACCGGATGCGGCACCATGCGAATGAATTTGCCGAATTTGAGCGCGCCGAACGCGATCTGAAAGATGCCCATGAGGACGACCGCCGCGAAGAGATATTCCACCCCGTGATTGGCCACCAGCGCGACCATGACCACGGCCAGTGCACCCGTGGCGCCGGAGATCATGCCCGGGCGGCCGCCGATGACTGCCGTGATCAGCCCCATCATGAACGCGGCGTAAAGGCCGGTGAGCGGATGCACGCCGGCGACGAAGGCGAAGGCGATCGCCTCGGGCACGAGGGCCAGCGCGACGGTCAGGCCACTGAGCAGATTGATTCTGATTTCTTGAGGCGTGAGCACAGGGGGCACGAATTTCTCCGGATTCACAGCGGTACCGCGTCGCGCCGTTTCCGGCCGCGACGATCTGTGCAGGCGAAATTCGTTTAATGAAAAACGGATTGTTGCTGCGATGCGCTTCGCGCAGAGACGGTCAATGCTGGCGTATGTTAGTTATTATGGTGCGGTGCAGCAATTCTAGCATGGTGGCCGTCCGCGACGCACGGATATTTGCGCGTGGCGACGGGCGGGGACTTCACGCGTCGATGAACGCGTGGATCAGCGTCGCGCAGTGCGCCGGGCGGCTGACGAACGGTAGGTGGCCGGCGTCATCGAAGGTGCTCAGGCGCGCTTCGGGCAGGGTTTCGGCCAACCATCGCGCCGCGGCCACTGGGACAACGGCGTCATTGGCGCCATGCAACAGGCGCACCGGGCAGGCCAGCGCGGCCAACTCGCCGCGCAAGTCCGTGTCGGCAAGTAGCGCCAAGCCGTCGGCCAGGCAGCTGCGATTGACTTCCGTGATGTCGACCAAAGCATTGTCCAGCGTCTTCTGGATGTCGACTCGAAGCGCATCGCCGTCGACTTGCCGCGCGATGAAGCGGAGTTGTAACTGCGCCGGATCGGCGGTGAAATCGTTCTGCAGACGTGCCATGCGCGTGGCGTCGAGCGCGTCGCGCCAGTCGTCCCGCTGAACCGGACATGGCGTAGCGCCGATCAGCACGAGCTTGCTGACCCGCGCGGGCTCCCGCAGTGCCAGCCGCATCGCAATGACTGTGCCCAGCGAACTGCCGCAGATGATCGCCGTCTCCGGGAGTTGCGCGCATACCGCGTCGACCCATTCGTCGAGCGTGGCTGACGGTGCCACGGTGTCAATGGCGTGACCCGGCAGGGATGGCGTGCACGTGACGATGCCGGCGCCCAACGCCGCGCGCAACGGCGTCCAGATGGCCGCAGTGACGCCCCAGCCACCGATTAGCGCGAGTGGCGTGCTCATGTGGCGATTGCCGAGGTTGCTTTGAGGGTTGCGGGAGCTTGTCGCGAAGCGTTTTGCATCGGCGGGAATGTTTTGAGTCGTCAACGGATCATCGTGCGTAATTGACATGAGCCTGTCAATGATGCGCGATCGTGCGCGCGGGAGGTGGTGCGCGGGTTTTGCTACCATCAGCGTAATGCTTTGATTCTGAGACATGCCATCCATGCTTTTTGTGATTTCCCCCGCCAAGTCGCTCGACTACGAATCGCCCGCCCCCACGGAAGCGTTTACCCAGCCGCAGTTTCTCGCCCATTCGAAAGTGCTGGTCAAACAGTTGCGTGGTTTCGCGCCAGCGCAGATTGCTGATTTGATGCACGTTTCGGACAAGCTCGCCACGCTCAACGCCGCCCGCTACGAACAGTGGTCGCAGCCATTCACGCCCGACAATGCCAAGCCCTGTCTGTTCGCCTTCAATGGCGATGTGTACGACGGCCTCGATGCCGGAACGCTTGACGAGGCGGCGGTCGAATATGCGCAGAAGCACTTGCGAATCCTGTCGGGCCTGTACGGCGTGCTTCGTCCGCTCGATCTCATGCAGCCCTACCGGCTCGAAATGGGCACCAAACTCGACAACGCGCGCGGCGAAAATCTTTACCAGTTCTGGGGCGACGTGCCGACCGAGGCGCTCGACAAGGAACTGGCAAAATCCGGCGAACCGGTGTTGGTCAATCTCGCT
>CBDTZF010000171.1:0-5588 GCA_965364825.1 uncultured Rhodocyclaceae bacterium
CTTGACCTTCCCATCATTGGAAACTTTAAAGTGGAAGCCGTATCTCACTTTCCATGACTCGGATCATTCATCAAGGAATCAAGAAATGACCTCCCCGACATCTGACGGCAGCGCCGCCCCTGCTTCGACCGTGAGTCTCTCCGTCGAAGGCATGACTTGCGCGTCCTGCGTCGGCCGCGTCGAGCGCGTCTTGAAGGCCGTGCCGGGCGTTGGCTCGGCCAACGTCAATCTGGCGACCGAGCGCGCCGACATTGTCTTTACGGGCACACCCGATGTCACTGCCGCGATCGAGGCGATCGAGCGCACCGGCTTCCAGGTCGCCGAGGACACCATCGATCTGGCGGTCAGTGGCATGACTTGCGCCTCGTGCGTCGGGCGGGTCGAACGCGCCTTGTCGGCCGTGCCCGGGGTGCGCCGGGCGAGCGTCAATCTCGCTACCGAGCGCGCGCAGGTGACGGCCGCGCGCGGTGTGACGAGTGCCGCGCTGATTCGCGCGATCGCGAAGACCGGATACGAAGCGCAGCCGGTTGTTTCGGGCGGGAGCAGCACCGCCGATCTTGACGCCGCGCGGCGCGAAACGGAGTCGCGCGACCTCAAGCGCGCCTTCGCCCTGGCCGTCGCCCTCACCTTGCCGGTGTTCATTCTGGAAATGGGCTCGCACTTCATCCCCGGCATGCATGACTGGATCATGCAGACCATCGGTCGTGAGACGAACTGGATGTTGCAGTTCGCGCTGACCACGATCGTGCTGTTTGGGCCCGGCAGGCGCTTCTTCGCCAAGGGCGTGCCGGCGCTGTTGCATGGTGCGCCCGACATGAATTCGATGGTTGCTGTGGGCACCGCGGCCGCGTGGGCGTACTCGGTGGTGGCGACCTTCGCGCCGGCGGTGTTGCCGGCGGGCACCGTCAACGTGTACTACGAGGCCGCGGCGGTCATCGTCGCCCTGATCCTGCTCGGACGCTTCCTTGAGGCAAAGGCGAAAGGCCGGACGTCGGAAGCGATCAAACGCCTGATCCGCCTGCAACCCAAAACGGCGCGCGTGGTGCGCGACGGCACCCGCATTGAAGTGTCGATCGACGCGGTACAGGCCGGCGATCTGATCGATGTGCGCCCGGGCGAGCGGCTGCCGGTGGATGGTGAAGTGGTCGAGGGTTCGAGCTTTGTCGATGAATCGATGATTACCGGCGAGCCGGTCCCGGTGAAGAAAACGCCCGGCGCGGAAGTCGTCGGCGGCACCGTCAACCAGAATGGTGCCCTCACCTTTCGCGCCACCAAGGTCGGCGCCGATACCGTGCTGGCGCAGATCATCCACATGGTGGAACAAGCGCAGGCCGCCAAACTGCCGATCCAGACCCTCGTCGACCGCGTCACGATGTATTTTGTCCCGGCGGTGATGGCGGCGGCAGTCGCGACATTCATCGTGTGGCTCGTCTTCGGTCCGGAGCCGGCGTTGAGCTTCGCGCTCGTCAATGCGGTGGCGGTGCTGATCATTGCCTGCCCGTGCGCGATGGGGCTGGCGACGCCGACCTCCATCATGGTCGGCACCGGCCGCGCCGCCGAATTGGGCGTGCTCTTTCGCAAGGGCGAAGCGCTGCAACAACTCAAAGGTGCGCGCGTGGTGGCGGTGGACAAAACCGGCACGCTGACCAAAGGCCGGCCCGAGCTGACCGATCTGATCGTCGCCGACGGTTTCGAGGGCGACAGCGTGCTGGCGCAGGTCGCCGCGGTCGAAGCGCGCTCGGAACACCCGATCGCGCGCGCTATCGTCGCCGCGGCGGAGTCCAGGAAACTGGCGTTGGGCACGCTCGACGGCTTCGAGGCGGTCACCGGCTTTGGCGTCCGCGCGCAGGTCGACGGCACGCAGGTCGAAATCGGCGCCGACCGCTTCATGAAGCAGCTCGGTCTCGACGTCGCCGCATTCGAATCCAGCGCCCAGCGCCTTGGTGACGAGGGCAAGAGCCCGCTCTACGCCGCCATTGGCGGACAACTCGCCGCCATCATTGCAGTCGCCGATCCGATCAAGTCAAGCACACCGGCGGCGATTCGCGCGCTGCATGATCTCGGCCTGAAAGTCGCCATGATCACCGGCGATAACCGCCGCACCGCGCAGGCCATTGCGCGTCAACTCGGTATCGATGAAGTGGTCGCCGAGGTGCTGCCCGAGGGCAAGGTCGAAGCGGTCAAACGCCTGCAAGCCGAGCACGGCGCCCTCGCCTATGTCGGCGACGGTATCAACGATGCGCCGGCGCTGGCGGTGGCGGATGTCGGTCTGGCCATCGGCACCGGCACCGATATCGCCATCGAGGCGGCCGACGTGGTGTTGATGTCGGGCGATCTGGGCGGCGTCGCCAACGCCATCGCGCTTTCCAAGGCGACGATCGACAACATCCGCCAGAACCTGTTCTGGGCCTTCGCCTACAACACGGCCTTGATTCCGGTGGCCGCGGGCGTGCTCTATCCGCTCAACGGCACCTTGCTGTCGCCGGTGCTGGCGGCCGGCGCGATGGCCTTGTCGAGCCTCTTCGTGCTCACGAACGCCTTGCGCCTGAAACGCTTCACGCCGCCGCTGCGCGCAAGCGACCGCGAGGGTTCAGCAGTCACGCACGCGCAGACGGGCGCGGCAGCGAGACCGGCGTTCACCGACTGAGGCGGAGGAGCCCAGCCATGAATATCGGACAAGCTGCCAAGGCATCCGGCGTCTCGGCCAAGATGATCCGCTACTACGAATCGACCGGCGTCATCCGCCCGGCCAGTCGAACCGAGGCCGGTTATCGCCTGTTCAACGACGCAGACATCCACACCCTGCGCTTCATCGGCCGTGCGCGCGACCTCGGCTTTACAGTCGAACAGATCAGCGAACTACTGGGGTTGTGGCACGATCAATCGCGCAAAAGCAGCGACGTCAAACAACTCGCGCTGGGTCATGTCGAACGGCTGCAGCAAAAAATCGCCGAACTCGAAAGCATGGTCGCCACGCTCACGCACCTGGCGGGTAGTTGCCACGGCGACGGCCGACCCGACTGCCCGATTCTTGAAGACCTCGCCGCCACCGACGCCGCGCCGACGGTACGCGAAGCGCCACGCTTTGGGATCGCGGGCAAGGCGCGTCAGCCCTGACCCGCCCGATGGCGGGTCACGCCGGGCCCGGCTCCTCAAAGAACACCCACACCGTCAATCCTGAATCGCGATCGATGTCGGGCAGTCCGGCGCGCAGTTCGACGCGCGCGCCGGACTGCCCAGCCAGGTCCTTGACGATCCCCAGCCCAAGCGGCAATACAACGATCGCACTCATGAGATGCGCTCCTTCTATGTCTTGTCGGTGATACGCCATCGAAGCGACGGCCTGGGCCTTGGAACGGACGATGCAGTGTCTCGAACAAGACTGCGTACCGCCAATCGTGCAATCTCATGATCGCGGTATCCGTCTCGGTTTGCGCAAGCAGGTTGATCATATTGTTCTGTCACCTCCGCGGCTGACGTTACAGTCACGGGCCAATCGCGCCGTAAAGAAAAGCTTGGACCACGCCTTCGCGTCGCGCCCGCTTGCTGAACAAAATCAGGCATCGATATCGCCCGATGGTGCGCGAAAAACACACCCACGCCCCTTATTGCACGACGATTTTTGGAGCAGACGGGTTTGAACGCTAAAATGCGTAGTTCACTGAACGAGATTGGCGCACCACGACGCCTGCACGGTGAAATACTTGCCGACCCCAACAATCGTCCCTGTTTTTCAAGAACGCCATGACTCAGACCAACCCCGGCCGGATCCAGTCCGATGAAGCCCTGCAGCGCGAGCTGGCCGAAATGATCGTCGCCGCGCTCAATCTCGATGTCGCCGCCGACGACATTGCCGCTGACGCCCCGCTGTATGGCGAGGGCTTGGGGCTGGATTCGATCGACATTCTCGAAGTCGCGCTGGTGGTGTCGAAGCGCTTCGGTTTCTCGCTGCGCGCCGACAACGAAGACAACGTTCGCATCTTTGCTTCGCTGCGCAGCCTGAGCGATTACGTAGCAGCGAATCGCACCAAGTGATGGCCACGCCCGGCGAGATTGCGCGCGGCATTCTCCTGCTGGCCGCGGCCAGCGGCTACATGTTTCTCGCTCACATCACTACCTCCAGCGGCGCACCCAGTACCGTGGGTGCGCTGATTGCCATCGCGCCCTGGCTGCTCGGCGCGCTGGTGCTCTCGTGGCGCAGCCGCTATCGACCGCTGTTGTTGATTGCCTGCGCGCTTGGGGCCGCTGCGCTGTGGGCGAACCGAGCGCTGCTGGCGTCCGGCTTCAGCTGGATTTATCTGCTGCAGCATGCCGGCACGTTCGCGGTGCTGGCGATTGTCTTCGGCCGCTCGCTCGCCGCCGGTGCAACACCGGCAATATCGCGCTTGGCGGCGATGGTGCACGAGGGTCCGTTGCCGGCGCTCGTGATCCGTTACACCCGCGCCGTCACGCAGGTCTGGGCGGGGTTCTTCGGTGTCATGAGTCTCGCTTCGCTGGCGCTGTTTTTCAGTGGCCAGATCGCCGCCTGGTCACTGCTCGTCAACGTGCTGACCCCGCCGCTGATCGCCGCCGTTTTCCTGTTGGAATACCTCGTGCGGCGTCAATGCGTCCCGGCCGAGATGCGAACCGGGCTGGTCGATTCGGTGCGCGTGGCCTTCAAAGGCGCCGCCGTGCACCGCCCGGAACCCCGCGCCAACCCCTGAGCACGCCACCTTCGCCATGGCATCCCTACCTCTGCTCACCCACCCGGACACGCTGTCGATCGTCGCCTGGCGCGCTGGCGTCGCGGTCACGCGGCAGCAGTTTCTTGCCGATGTGCGCGCGGTCGCATCGTCTTTGCCGCCTGAGCGGCACTTCATCAACGCCTGTGAAGATCGATACCGCTTTGCGGTCGGCCTGTGCGCGGGCCTGGTGAGCGGCCGTATCAGCCTGCTGCCATCGACCCTCACGGCTGAAGTCATCGATCGCCTGCGCGAGTTCGCCGCCGATGCTTTCATGCTCGTCGACCGCGACGAAACGCGCTTCAAGCTGCCGATCGTGCGCTATCCCGACGCCGCCGCGACACCTTCCGCCGCGGACCACGATGTGCCGCGGATCGCCCCGGATGCCACGGCGGCCTGGGTGTTCACTTCCGGCTCCACCGGCCGCCCGGAGGCCCATCGAAAAACGTGGGGCAGTCTGGTGCGCGATGGGCAAACGGAGGCGCGGGAACTGGGGCTGGCCGGCGACGCGTTTCATCTCGTCGGCACCGTCCCGGCGCAACACATGTACGGGCTGGAATCCACGGTTCTGATCGCGCTGCAGAATGGCGGCAGCTTTGCCGCCGAGCGGCCGTTCTTTCCCGCCGAGGTGTACGCGGCGCTCGCCGCCTTGCCGCGCCCGCGCATGCTCGTCACCACGCCGTACCACCTGCGCAATCTGCTCGCCGCCGACGATCCCGTGCCGCCCGCCGACATGCTGCTGTCGGCCACCGCACCGCTGTCCACCGAGCTGGCCGCGCAGGCCGAGGCCGCGTTCGGCGCCCCTTTGATGGAAATCTACGGCTGTACCGAAACCGGCCAGATTGCGACGCGCCGGCGTACCGATAA